>NZ_PQVS01000021.1:0-89136 GCF_002922995.1 Lelliottia sp. 7254-16 | reverse complement strand
CTGCAGCGTGCCTTTGACCACTGGCGCAACGTCTATAACCTTGAACGGCCGCACACCTCGCTGGATATGGCAGTGCCCGCTTCGCGGTATCAGCCATCAGCGCGGCAGTACAACAGTCACGCTGAACTCCCGGAATACGACGAGGGCGTGATGGTCAGGAAAGTGGATATCAGCGGAAAACTGAGCCTGAGAGGGGTAACGCTGAAGGCAGGAAAAGCGTTCAGGGGCGAATATGTGGGACTGAAGGAAGGGGCTGAAGATGGCTGTTATGAGGTGTGGTGGTACAGCACGAAAGTGGGGGTGATCGACCTGAAGAAAAAGTCGATCACCATGGGTAAAGGATGTTAAATAGTGTTCACCATGTCCCCGAACACCTGTCTACCATGTCCCCGGACCGTACACTCCCACGGGGAGAGGGAATTTAATCCCCCTTTCCCTTTGGGAGAGGGCCGGGGTGAGGGGAAAACCTTACTTCTGCGCTGCCAGCGCCTCATTCACCCAGCTGTCAAACTGCTGCTGGTGGGCTTTGATCCAGCCGTCAACGTGACCCTGGACATCCGCTTCAGATGATTTGCCTGCGTGCATCATCGCATTCTGGGCGTTGATATCCGCCAGTGGCAATTTCATTACCGAGAACAATTTCGCCGCCGCCGGGTTTTTCTCAGCCCAGGCTTTGTTGGCAACGATATGCATGGTGTTCACCGGGAAACCATAGTTCATGCCGTTCGGCAGTTTGGTGTCGATGTCCTTCTGCTCGCCTGGCAGGGAAGAGAATGGCACCTGCAGCCACACCACGTCTTTACCCGGTTTCATTACATCGCTGACCCAGTACGGCGTCCAGGTGTAGTAAATAATCGGTTTGCCTTCTTTAAAGCGGGCAATGGTATCGGCCATCATCGCAGAGTAGTTACCGTGGCTCACATCGACGGTTTTCTCCAGGTCGAAAGCTTTGTTCTGGTGATTAATCACCGCCTCACAGCCCCAGCCTGGTGAACAGCCCATCATGTCGGCTTTACCGTCACCGTTGGTATCGAACAGTTTGGCGATCTTCGGATCTTTAAGCTGCTCGATATTGGTGATGTGGTATTGATCGGCGGTTTTCTTGTCGATCAGATAACCCTGTGCTGCGCCAGTCACAAAAGTGCCTTCGCGGTAAAACTTCTTATTTCCGCCCGCTGCGGCATACATATCATCGTGCAGCGGTTGCCAGTTCACGGCGGTAAAAGTCGCATCGCCAGAGGCAATCGAGGTATAGCCGACGTTGTAATCCACTTCGCTGGCTTTATTGACCGTGTAGCCCAGCTTTTCCAGTGCGCGGCTGACCAGCATGGTCTGGAAGGATTCTTCAGAAATAGTGCTCTGAATCGGTTGAACGGTCACGCCTTTGCCCGGCAAATCAGCGGCAAATGCGCTGGAGGATACAAGGGTGGCAAACGCTGTGGCAAAAAGGATGTTATGTCGCATCGTTGTTCCTTATTTAATGAATGGACGGGTCATCAACCCGATCGGGCCGGTGCTGTACCAGCGACGGTTGCCGCGACTGCGTGAATCGCGACCGACAGCCTGAGTCAGACGGTCAAGAATAATGGCGAGGATAACGATCCCAACGCCGCCCACGGTGGCCAGCCCCATATCGAGACGACCGATGCCGCGCAGTACCATCTGACCGAGTCCGCCAACGGCGATCATCGACGCAATAACGACCATCGACAGGGCGAGCATCAGCGTCTGGTTCACACCCGCCATAATGGTGGGCATCGCCAGCGGAAGCTGCACTTTGAATAACATCTGGCGCGGGCTTGCGCCGAACGAACGCGAAGCTTCAATCAAGTCGGCTGGGACCTGGTTAATCCCCAGAATGGTCAGACGGATAATAGGCGGCAGGGCGAAGATAATCGTTACCACCACGCCCGGTACGTTACCGATCCCAAACAGCATGACGATTGGTACCAGATAGACAAATGCTGGTGTGGTCTGCATCGCATCCAGCAGTGGACGTATTATTTTCGCCGCCTTCGGACTCCGCGCCAGCCAGATCCCCATCGGCAAGCCGATGACTACGCAGAACAGCAGGGCGGTGAGCACCAGTGCCAGAGTAATCATCGCCTGCGACCAGGCGCCAATTGCGCCAATCACAATCAATGAAATCAGCGTTGCGATCCCCATTCCTGCACTGCCGAACTGCCAGGCAATCAGCGCAAACAGAATGATGGCAACAGGTGCCGGCATACCCAGCATCATCTGCTGGAAGCCATTCAGGATGTAGTCCACCGGGACGCGAATGCCCTGGAACACCGGACGGAAGTGGGTGACCACCCAGTCGATGCCTTCGGTCACCCAGCTATCCAGCGGGATCAGCGTCTTATGGAACGGGTCCATAATATTGAAATGTTCCGGTGCTGGAGCGGGCGCGCTGGTGAGCCAGTCGCTCGCACCGCCGCCGTCAGCCGGTGCGGGCGCAGAAGAACCCCAGGCATCTGCGGATTGCGCGGCGCTGTCCGCCGCCTCTGTGGTTCCCCACGGGTTTGATTGATCAGCCATTGTTTGTTCCCTCGCGATCTAAAGCCTGCAGCAGCATGCGTTTTGAGATGATGCCGACGTACTGTTGTTCTTCTCCGACGACCGGGACCGCGCACGGCGCCTGGCCTACATGAGAGAGCAACTCGCTGAGCGGCGTTTCGGCGTCCACGGCAAGCGGAGCGTCGAGTAACGCCGCATCGATTCCCTGATTTTCGCTGAGCGCGTGTTTCAGAGAGTCGATGGAGACAATGCCAACAAACTTATTACCGCGTTCAATCACATAGCCATATTCGCGGTCTTCATCCTGCAACAGTTTCAGCGCGGAACGCGGCCCAAAACCTGGCGTGCGGCGGATAATACCTTCCAGCGCGCGACGGGAAATATCCTTAGCGCTAAATACCTGGCTAATATCCACGCCACGGAAGAAGGTGCGGACATAATCATTTGCCGGATTATTAAGAATTTCATCCGGCGTGCCCACTTGCACCACTTCGCCGTTTTGCATAATGGCAATTCTGTCGCCTATACGCATCGCTTCATCAAGATCGTGGGAAATAAATACCACGGTGCGTTGATGTTTTGCCTGCAGTTTTACCAGCTCATCCTGCATCTCAGTACGAATTAAAGGATCAAGCGCAGAGAAGGCCTCATCCATTAATAAGATATCGGGATTAATGGCTAATGCGCGGGCTAAACCGACGCGCTGGCGCATACCGCCAGAAAGTTCATCAGGATAGCCGTGGGCATAATTTTCCAGGCCCACCTGACGTAATGCATCCAGTGCTTTTTCCTGGCGAATAGCTGCAGGGATTCCTGCTAATTCCATACCGAAAGCGGTATTATCCAGTACCGTCATATGTGGCATTAGCGCGAATGACTGAAAGACCATCGCAATCTTTTTCCTGCGCACCTCACGAAGCTCGGTGTCAGATATTTTGGCGATATCCACGCCATCAATCAGCACCTGTCCGCGGGTGGGTTCAATCAGGCGATTGAGAAGGCGAACCATAGTGGATTTACCCGAACCGGATAACCCCATGATGACGAAAATCTCGCCTTCTTCAATTGCCAGACTGGCGTCTTTAACGCCAAGGGATAATCCTGTCTTTTCCAGGATTTGTTCTTTTGAAAGTCCTTTTTCAATATATTTGAATGCGCGCTGTGGATGCTCGCCAAATACTTTATAGAGATTTTTAACTTCTAATTTAATTGCCATGCAATAGAGTCATTCCCGTTATTTATTAGCGTCGATATGAATACCATTAAAAATAATGAACTGGCCATACCCTAACATACTGAGAATCTGAGACAACCCTTGCGGCGTCTGTGGCACGAATTTTGCCATTAGCGAATCGTCTGAATTTCCCATGAGGAAAGGGCTGAGCGGGTGTTGAATTTTTCTGAGATTTTTTGCCGCAGGGTCGGGGAATTTCTTCTGAATCGGAATAATTCAGGAGAATATGACGCTGGAATTACAGTATAGATGATGGGGGATATTTATGGGAAAGGAAGTGGAGTTTATATTAAATTCAGATTCGTTATTTTCCCCTCACCCCGGTACTCTCCCCAAAGGGGCGAGGGGGAAAAGACCGCACCGAACAGTCCCCTCTCCCGTTTGGGGAGAGGGTTAGGTGAGGGGGAAAGACTTATCTAAAAATCCCAGTCCTCATCCTCCGTTTCCACCGCTTTACCCATCACATAAGACGACCCGGAACCCGAGAAGAAATCGTGGTTTTCGTCGGCATTTGGCGAGAGCGCTGCCAGAATCGCTGGGTTCACTGCCGCCATTTCCGGTGGGAAAAGCGCCTCGTAGCCGAGATTCATCAGCGCCTTATTGGCGTTGTAACAGAGAAACGCTTTCACGTCCTCTTCCCAGCCCGTTCCAGCGTACAACTCTTCGGTATAGTTCAGCTCGTTATCATAGAGATCCATCAGCAAATCCAGCGCAAACCCTTTCAGCTCTTCGCGCTTCACCTCGCTGATTTTCTCCAGCCCTTTCTGATACTTATACCCAATGTAATACCCATGCACTGCCTCATCGCGGATGATCAGGCGAATCAAATCGGCGGTGTTGGTGAGCTTACCGCGACTCGACCAGTACATCGGCAGCCAGAAGCCGGAATAAAAGAGGAACGATTCCAGAAACACGCTGGCGATTTTCTTCTTCAGTGGCTCATCGGCCTGATAATACTCCAGCACCAGCTGCGCTTTACGCTGCAACGAGGCGCTCTCTTCGCTCCAGGTATAAGCTGCATCCACATCTTTGGTCTGGCACAGCGTCGAGAAAATCGAACTGTACGAGCGAGCGTGAACCGCCTCCATAAAACTGATATTCGACATCACCGCCTCTTCGTGCGGGGTCAGCGAATCGGCCATCAGCGCCGGTGCGCCGACGGTGTTCTGGATAGTGTCGAGCAGCGTTAATCCGGTAAATACACGGATTGTCAGCTGTTGTTCGGCTTGGCTGAGCGTGGCCCACGCCGGAATATCGTTCGACAGTGGCACCTTTTCCGGCAGCCAAAAATTACTGGTCAGCCGGTTCCACACCTCCAGGTCTTTATCGTCCTGAATCTTATTCCAGTTAACGGCACTGACGCGTGACAGTTTCATCCTTTCTCCTTACAGCGCGCAGGACACGCAGCCTTCAATTTCGGTGCCTTCCAGCGCAAGCTGACGCAGGCGAATGTAGTACAGGGTCTTGATGCCTTTTTTCCAGGCGTAAATTTGCGCCTTGTTAATATCACGGGTGGTGGCGGTATCGGGGAAGAACAGTGTCAGCGACAGCCCCTGATCCACATGTCGCGTGGCCTCGGCGTAGGTATCAATAATCTTCTCCGGACCGATTTCATACGCATCCTGATACAGCGCCAGATTTTCGTTGGTCATAAACGGGGCGGGGTAGTACACGCGCCCGGTTTTGCCTTCCTTGCGAATTTCGATTTTTGAAACGATCGGGTGAATGCTCGACGTCGCATGGTTGATATACGAAATTGACCCGGTCGGCGGCACCGCCTGTAGGTTCTGGTTATAGATGCCGTACTGCATCACGTCGGCGCGCAGCTGTTGCCACATCTCGCGCGTTGGAAGCGAGACTCCGGCCCGGGCAAACAGCGCGCGCACTTTGTCGGTTTTCGGCTGCCAGTCGCTTTCCAGATACTGATTAAAATACTCCCCGCTGGCGTAGCGCGACTGCTCAAACCCGGCGAAGCGCTGGTTGCGCTCGCGGGCCAGCATCATCGAGGTATGCAGCGCATGCCAGGTGATGGTGTAGAAATAGAGGTTGGTGAAATCCAGTCCTTCCGCGCTACCGTAAAAAATCCCTTCGCGAGCCAGATAACCGTGCAAATTCATCTGCCCCAGTCCGATGGCGTGGGACGCGGTATTCCCGACTTCAATCGACGGCACGCTGCGGATGTGGCTCATGTCCGACACCGCCGTCAGGCCGCGAATGGCGGTTTCAACGGTGCGGCCAAAATTCGGCGAATCCATAGTGTGGGCAATATTCAGTGAGCCGAGATTGCAGGAGATATCTTTGCCTGTGTCGGCATAATCCAGATTCTCGTCGTACGTCGACGCGCTGTTGACCTGCAAAATCTCCGAGCACAAGTTGCTCATATTGATGCGCCCGGCAATCGGATTGGCGCGGTTCACCGTATCTTCATACATGATGTACGGATAGCCGGATTCAAACTGGATTTCAGCCAGGGTCTGGAAGAAATCGCGGGCGTTGATGTATTTTTTGCGAATACGTTCGTCGGCAACCAGCTCGTCATACAGCTCGCTAATCGCCACATCGCCAAAAGGCTTGCCGTAGATGCGCTCAATGTCGTACGGCGAGAAGAGGGCCATCTCGGCATTCTCTTTCGCCAGCTGGAAAGTGATATCGGGGATTACCACGCCAAGCGACAGGGTTTTGATACGGATTTTTTCGTCGGCGTTTTCGCGTTTGGTATCGAGGAAACGCAGAATGTCCGGGTGATGGGCGTGAAGATAGACCGCGCCCGCACCCTGACGCGCTCCCAGCTGATTGGCATACGAGAACGCATCTTCCAGCATTTTCATCACCGGGATCACTCCCGAAGACTGATTCTCGATGCGCTTAATGGGCGCACCGGATTCCCGCAGATTCGACAGCAAAAACGCCACGCCGCCGCCGCGTTTGGAGAGTTGCAGAGCCGAGTTCACCGCGCGTCCAATCGACTCCATATTGTCTTCGATGCGCAGCAGGAAACAGGAGACCAGCTCACCGCGCTGCGCTTTACCGCAGTTGAGGAACGTCGGCGTAGCGGGCTGGAATCGACCGGAAAGGATCTCATCCGTCAGCTGCTGCGCCAGGGCTTCATCACCCTGCGCCAGCGTTAAAGCCACCATGCACACGCGATCTTCAAAACTTTCCAGATAGCGTTTGCCGTCGAAGCTTTTGAGCGTATAGCTGGTGTAGTATTTCCAGGCGCCGAGGAAGGTCTGAAAACGAAAACCGCTGGCGTGTGCGCATTCAAACAGGCTCACTACAAAGGCGCGATCGTAGCGCGTCAGCACCCGCTCTTCGTAATAGCCTTCGTTGACCAGGTAGTCGAGCCGCGCCTGCTGGCTGGCAAATGGCACCATGTTCGGACGGACGTGGGCGGCAAAAAAGGCGTCCACCGCCTCATGATCTTTGCCAAATTGAATATGCCCCTCGCGATCGTAGAGGTTTAGCATCGCGTTCAGGGCGTGGTAATCCGTCGATCCCTGCATTACGCGTTCTGCGGTTGTCGTTGCCAAAATTCGTTCACTCCTTTACGCACGTTTTCTACGTCCTGCTGTGTCCCCATCAGTTCAAAACGATAGAGATACGGCACGCCGCACTTTTGAGAGATAACATCCCCGGCGCGGCAAAATGCATCGCCAAAGTTGCGATTACCTGCCGCGATCACGCCGCGAATCAGCGCTCGGTTATGGGGATCATTAAGAAAGCGGATCGCCTGACGGGGCACCGCGCCCGCCGTCCCACCGCCGCCATAGCTTGGGACCACCAGAATATAAGGTTCGTCTACCTGAATACGCTCGCGCTCGTTGAGCGGAATGCGCACGGCGGGCAGCCCGACGCGCTCGATAAAGCGCAGCGTATTTTCCGAGCTGCTGGAAAAGTAGACGAGCAGACTCATGCGCTGGCGGCCTGAGTTTGCAGGCGGTTAATCATGTCCGGGCGAAAGCCTGACCAGCTGGTTTCCCCGGCGATCACCACCGGAAGCTGACGGAATCCTTGCGCACGCAGGGTATCTGCCGCATCGGGCTGTAAGTCCACATTCACCATCTCAAACTCGACGCCACGGCTTTCCATTGCTCGTTTAGTGGCGTGACACTGAACGCAGTCGTTACGAGTGTAAATAGTAATGCTCATGATTCGTATTTCCATTTAGAATGAAGGAACGGCGCGATTGAACGCGTCGGGTTGTAGGTGTCTGGCTAAAAGGAATACTAGATGTAGTTGATGTAAGTTTCAACCATACAAGATATGGGATTTATGGCGTGATTTTTCCTCGATGCGAGTCAAAGTGAGGAGGGGCGGGCCGTGCAAGGGTTTTGGTTGTTTATTGACCAAAAAAAATAAAAACCCCCGAACGCCAGAGCGAACGAGGGTCATGCATGATGCGTTTAAGGGTTATTTATTACGCAGCGTTAGCAGGGCACCGATAAAAATCCCCACCGCAGCGACAGTCCCCACGGCATACAGCGGTTTATCGCGAACGAAACTACTGGCACAGCCAATGGCGTCGCAGGCGGCTTGCGATGTGCGCGAGCGGCCATTCATCCGGGCGCGGGTTTCACGCAGCAGAGACTGAGCCTTACGTCTGGCGACATCCGCCTCATCCTTTGCATCTGAGCCCCAGGATTTCAACACATCTTCCAGTGTGTCCGCTAATTGGCTGACATCGTTACGAATATCCTGAGCGTCGTCATTAATATCGTTTCGGTTCGGTCTGTTAAACATACGATCCTCCATAATTTTGCGTTCATACTCAGTTTAGCCCAGGATTTTAATATCTGAAGCGAGTCACGACATATCGTGGCCTTTATGGATTTATCTGAAAGCGTTGCTAATGCTGAATATTGTAAGGTTGGCCCGCAGGAAAAGATAACGAGGATAAAATATGTATTTACGACCCGATGAGGTGGCACGCGTTCTTGAAAAAGCGGGTTTCATCATGGATGCAGTGACTCAAAAAACATACGGATATCGCCGTGGCGATAATTATGTTTATGTTAACCGCGAAGCCCGAATGGGGCGCACTGCGCTGATTATTCATCCCACGCTAAAAGACCGCAGTTTGTCGTTTGCTGAGCCGGCCACAGATATCAAAACCTGCGATCATTACGAGCAATTCCCGCTGTACTTAGCGGGTGAACGGCACCAGCACTACGGTATTCCGCACGGTTTTAGCTCCCGCATGGCGCTGGAGCGATTTCTGCAAGGTTTGTTTGGCGAACCGCAATAAATCCGCGACTGGCGTCGGCCAGTCGCAGCACGTTACGCCTGAGACCGATGATACTGGCTGACTTTAAACAGGCGGCGGCAGTAATCGAGGAAGTAGCCATAGACGGCGCCCATCAACATCGACACCACAATATTTGAGCTGACAGCTGCAGCAATCTGATGCCAGTCTGCGCCGACCGTCAGTAAAATAGCCACATATACCGGAGACTGGAAGGTGACGTAAGCCAGCACGTCCGCCAGGTTTTTCATCCATCCGGACGGGCTAAAGCGACGCGCCACGCGCATCACCGCATCACGGTAAAATCCATACGGCCATGCAATAAGAATGTTGACTGGAATAGCGACCAGTCTGGAAGAAAGTGACTGTTCAAACGACATTCCGGAGAGGAATATCTCGATCGCCATGTTCACAACGGAACAGTAGACAACCATCGCGAAAGTGTCTGCAACTGCGTGACGCAGGCGAGACTGCGGTGAGAACATGTCCAAACTCCTTGAGAAAACCACAAAACAGAAATTTTACCCGCAGCGAACGGTGCTTTAGGTTGGTTTATTTAACGTGTATAGAGTATATCTCTGCCTTGAAAGTCACAATTAGTGATTTATTTTTATTTAATGGCCTTTTGTCGATAAAATGCTCTAAAAGTGTCTGCATTTCACCCGGCCTGATATTTTGTGTCTCTCGGTATTAATTGACATTTAAAATCAATGTGTTAGTTGTATTTTGCGCTGCGATACAAGCCGCAAAGGCATCCCTCTCAGCAGACGCTGCTCTAAGTTGTATAAAAATCAGGCAGTCTGTGATTAATGTTCTATTAAGGCCCATTTAATGGTGAATTATTCTGATATGGGATCTGTTTTACTATGCTTAACACGTGAATGATTATTCATCTATGTAAACGAAACCGTGGTCTTTCCCCCCATACACGCCATTTTGAAAACAAATAGTGTGATAAACAAATGCAATATTGTGGGGAATGCAAATAAAGGTAAGGATAATTAATTAAATATTTTTGAATGTCCTTAATAAAAGTCTGGGAGGAATCTCGCTGGATATTCAAAGTAAAGTGGATTACCATATTGAACTATTGCTCATTGAATCAACTCATAAAAGGTCTTCAGTAATATGTCTTCAATGTTACAAAATCTTAATAATATCCGTACCCTTCGCGCAATGGCGCGTGAATTCTCTATAGATGTGCTTGAAGAAATGCTGGAAAAATTCCGCATCGTTACGGAAGAAAAACGTAATGAGCAAGATGAAATGCAGAGCCAGCAGGCTGAACAGCAGCAGAAAATTAATGCGCTGTTGGAGCTGATGAAAGCAGACGGTATTTCTCCGGAAGATTTGCTGGGTAAAGACGTACTGAAAGGCGCCAGCCAGCCGCAAAAACGTCAGGCACGTGAAGCGAAATATCGTTTTACTGACGTTAACGGTGAAGAAAAAACCTGGACCGGTCAGGGCCGCACCCCTAAGCCTATCGCGAATGCGCTGGCAAACGGTCAATCACTGGATGATTTCCTGATCTAAGTGGTTTACATCAGGGCGGTATTGCACCGCCCTGAGCTTTCAGCAGACGCCGAAATCGCCGTCTTCTTTATACAGCGCCACATCCGCCGCCTTCAGCGTAAATTTCTCGCCTTGCTCATTGCTTGCCTGCACGGCAACAATCTGATCCTCATGGACTTCAACCACTTTCAGTTTTGGGCCGCCCATACGTGGCTGCACAAGATCTCCAACAGTAAACATAGTGACCTCCTCATTTTGGTGTTTCTTACCTTAGCCCACGTCGCCAGCAGGGTACAGGCTTAACGCGCGAATACCTCTTATTCGCCAGTCTGTGCGATTGTAAAGAGGGTAAAGGAGCGTAAAAGCTCGCGAGCGGAATGGCAGGCCACGGTAAACTCACTACGCTTAAAGATAAATTATCTTTTTTAACAATTACCTGTTTAGCTTGTATGGAGAATGTATGGGTTTCTGGCGTATCGTTTTTACTATTCTTATCCCACCGCTGGGCGTATTGCTTGGCAAAGGCTTCGGCTGGGCGTTTATTCTTAATATCGTTCTGACTCTTTTGGGTTACATTCCGGGGCTTATTCATGCTTTCTGGGTGCAGTCCCGCGATTAAACGTTAATCTCGCCACAATAAATCGCTATAAACCCCGGTCAGGACGCCTTGAGGCCCAAACTGCTGTTTGATCCAGCGGGTTACCTGGCCGGTCGCCGCATGTTGTGTTGCCAGCAACATGCGGGAATCCTGACGGGGATTGTTAATCCGCCGCGTCACCAGCAGGCCTTCTTCCACCGCTTCCCGCGCCATATGTTCCGGTAAAAAGCCAATCCCTTCGCCAAGAATCTGACACTGGCATTTGGTGTTAAAGTCCGGCACCAGAATCGCCTCCTGCCCGTGCAGCAACCATCCCACTTTTTTATTGATCGTGTGCGCCGTATCCTCAACCATGATATTCGGGTAAAGGCGCAGCTGGCTCTCGGCAATAGGCTCCGGGGAAAATGCCAGCGGATGCTGGGGAGAGATGGCGAACACCCATCGAATCGCGCCAATCTCCGTGTAATCAATCCCACCGCCGTCGAGCAGCGTATCTGGCGCACCAATGGCAATATTCGCCTGGTTATTAATAATCGAATCCCACACGCCGTTATACACCTCGGTGGTGACCGTGATCTGGCAGGTCGGGAACTGTTTTTTTAATACCTGCAACAGTCTCGCGGTATGGCGCGGCGTATATAAAAGCTGGTTAATACAAATGCGTACCCGCGCTTCGATGCCCTGTGAAATGGTATCAATCCCGCGTTTGATGGCGTGAAAATCATTAAGCAAATCCGTCGCTTTACGATAAAAGTAAAATCCGGATTCCGTCAGTTCGATACTGCGGGTATTACGCACGAACAGTACGACGTCCAGCCCGGTCTCCATCCGTTTGATGGTGTAACTTATCGCGGATGTCGTCACGCCCAGTTCGTCTGCCGCTTTACTGAAGCTGCCGAAGCGCGCCGCAGCGGTAAAAGCCAGCAGGTTCTCTTCAGTGAAAATAGAATTCATGGCTCACTCTCTTATGCCAACAGCTTCGGCGGTATTGTTGAATCTATTTGTAATCCACCCAAACGGCAATCAGTTTTGAACAGTATTTAACACTGCGGTTACAACTCATTTGAGCGCAATCACACTTCTGTGATTTTGTTTCAGGCCGCGCCAGTAAAGGCGTGTTGAGCCATAAGCAGAAAGCACTTCTGTGCGGAAAAAGCGCTCGAAAGATAAGAAAAACATTGCACCGACGCACGTTTTGACTCAACTGTTGATTTTGATTCAACAATCAATGTGCTTACGATGAATGAAATTTAAGCGGATTCTTTTATCCCTGGGCTGTTGCTATTCTCAGGTCATCAGAAATGAAAAATCGGAGTCTGAATATGTCTGCAAATGAACTCGTTACTGAATTTCTGCTGGCGGCAGAGCAGGGCAATCTGGATGCACTTAAAGCCTGTCTGGAAAAAGGCGTGGATATCAACGCCACCAATCGCCAGAAAAGAACCGCCATTATTACTGCCAGCCTCAAAAAGCATTATCCTTGCGTTGAATTTCTTATTTCCGCCGGTGCGGATATCGATAAACAGGATCAGACCTGTTTCAATCCGTTCTTAATCAGCTGCCTGACGAACGACCTAACTCTGCTGCGCATTATCCTGCCCGCGAATCCGGACTTGGATCGTCTGTCGCGTTTTGGCGGCGTGGGTATTACGCCTGCCAGTGAAAAAGGTCACGTGGAAATTGTCCGCGAACTGTTGACCCGCACAGATATCAACGTCAATCACACCAACTTTGTCGGCTGGACGCCGCTGCTGGAAGCGATCGTGCTCAACGATGGCGGCCCGAAACAGCAGGAGATCGTCAAATTACTTCTCGACCACGGCGCCAATCCGCACATGACCGACAAATACGGTAAAACGCCGCTCGAACTGGCACGCGAAAAAGGCTATCACGCCATTGCCGAGCTGCTGTTAGCCGCCGGCGCGTAATGCATTCGGCAAGCCTTTCCGGGCTTGCCTGACCTGAAAATTTTCACGTTTACCATCATGCCTTAATCATGATGGCGGCCCCCTTTTGCCCGCATTCGGGAGGAAACATGCCCACCAAAATCGTTATTAAAAAGAACACTTATTTTGATTCTGTTTCGCTGATGTCGGTTTCGACCAAAGCCAATAAATTGCCTGGTGTGGAACAGGCGTTTGTGGCGATGGCGACCGAAATGAACAAAGGCGTATTAAAAAACCTCGGCTTATTAACGCCGGAACTGCAGGACGCTAAAAACGGCGACCTGATGATTGTGATTAAAGGTGAGTCTGCCAATGACGAAACCCTGGCGGCCATCGAAGAATTGTTTACCCGCAAAGAGAGCGGCGGTGCGCACGAAGCGCGTTTCGCCACGCTCGCCAGCGCCAAAACCCATCGTCCTGACAGCAATCTGGCGGTGATTTCGGTCAACGGCCTGTTTGCCGCCCGCGAAGCGCGCCAGGCGCTGGAAAACGATCTCAACGTGATGCTCTTCTCTGATAACGTCAGCCTCGATGACGAACTGGCGCTCAAGCAGCTGGCGCATGAGAAAGGCCTGCTGATGATGGGCCCGGACTGCGGCACTGCCATTATCAATGGCGCCGCGCTGTGCTTTGGCAACGCGGTCCGTCGCGGACCGATCGGCATCGTGGGCGCGTCGGGCACCGGCAGCCAGGAGCTGAGCGCGCGCATTCATGAATTCGGCGGCGGCATATCGCAATTGATCGGCACCGGCGGGCGCGATTTAAGTGAAAAAATCGGCGGCCTGATGATGCTCGACGCCATTGAAATGCTGGAAGCCGACGAGGCCACCCAGGTGATCGCCTTAATCTCTAAACCGCCTGCGCCAAAAGTGGCTGAAAAAGTGCTGGCCCGCGCCCGCGCCTGCCGCAAACCGGTGGTGGTCTGTTTCCTCGGGCGCAACGAACCGCCCGCCGATGAAGACGGCCTGCAGTTCGCGCGCGGAACCAAAGAGGCAGCCCTGAAAGCGGTCCTCCTCACCGGTATCAAAAAAGAGTCGCTGGATCTGCACCCGCTCAACTGGCCGCTTATTGAAGAAGTCCGTACGCGTCTGACACCGCAGCAAAAATACATTCGCGGCCTGTTCTGCGGCGGCACTTTGTGCGACGAAGCGATGTTCGCGGCGCTGGAAAAATTCGACGACGTTTACAGCAACATCCAGCCGGATCCGACCAAACGGCTGGCCGATCTCAACGTCAGCCAAGCCCATACCTTCCTTGATTTCGGCGACGATGATTTCACCAACGGCAAACCGCATCCGATGATCGACCCGACCAACCGCATCAGCCGTCTGTTGCAGGAGGCGCGCGACCCGGAAGTCGGCGTGATCGTGATGGATTTCGTGCTCGGCTTTGGCTCCCACGAGGACCCGGTCGGGGTGATGATCGACGCTATCAAAGAGGCGCAGGCTATCGCCAAAGCGGATAACCGCCCGCTGGAGATCCTCGGCTACGTGCTCGGCACCGATCTGGATACCCCGTCCCTGTCGCAGCAGTGCCAGTTGCTCACGAATGCAGGTGTGATCTGGGCCAGCAGCAGCACCAATACCGGATTACTGGCGCGTGAATTTGTCTGCAAAGGAGAAAAAGCCTGATGAAAACCTTATTTAACCAGCCGCTGAACGTCATTAATGTCGGTATCGCCATGTTCAGCGACGATCTCAAAAAACAACACGTGCCGGTCACGCAGCTCGACTGGACGCCGCCGGGGCAGGGCAATATGCAGGTGGTGGAGGCGCTGGATCAGCTGGCACAGTCCACGCTTGCCGAAAAAATCGCCGCCGCCAACAAACAGGCGCTGGAGCGCATTATTCAGTCCCATCCGGTGCTGGTGGGCTTTGATCAGGCCATCAACGTGGTGCCTGGCATGACTCGCACCACCATTCTGCATGCCGGCCCACCGGTGGCGTGGCAAAACATGTGCGGCGCAATGCGCGGCGCAGTGACGGGCGCATTGGTGTTTGAAGGGTTGGCAAGCGATCTGGACGACGCCGAGCGCCTCGCGGCATCCGGAGAAATCACCTTCTCGCCGTGCCACGAACACGACTGCGTCGGCTCGATGGCGGGTGTCACCTCGGCGTCGATGTTCATGCACATCGTCGAGAACAAAACCTACGGCAACCGTGCGTTCACCAATCTCAGCGAGCAGATGGCGAAAATCCTGCGCATGGGCGCTAACGATCAAAGCGTGATTGATCGCCTGAACTGGATGCGCGATGTGCTCGGCCCGATGCTGCGTGATGCGATGAAAATCATCGGCGAAATCGATCTGCGCTTAATGCTGGCTCAGGCGCTGCACATGGGCGATGAGTGCCACAACCGCAACAACGCAGGCACCACGCTGTTGATCCAGGCGCTAACGCCGGGGCTGATTCAGGCCGGTTATCCGGTAGAGCAGCAGCGTCAGGTGTTCGAGTTCGTAGCGAGCAGCGACTACTTCTCCGGCCCGACGTGGATGGCGATGTGCAAAGCCGCGCTGGATGCCGCGCATGGCATCGAGTACAGCACCGTGGTCACGACGATGGCGCGAAACGGGTACGAATTTGGCCTGCGCATTTCTGGCCTGCCGGGGCAGTGGTTTACCGGCCCGGCGCAGCAGGTGATTGGCCCGATGTTTGCCGGTTACAAACCGGAGGATTCCGGTCTGGATATCGGCGACAGCGCCATCACCGAAACCTACGGCATCGGCGGATTTGCGATGGCGACGGCGCCGGCGATTGTCGCGCTGGTGGGCGGCACGGTGGACGAAGCCATCGACTTCTCGCGCCAGATGCGCGAAATCACCCTTGGCGAAAACCCGAACGTCACCATTCCGCTGCTCTCGTTTATGGGCATCCCAACGGCGATTGATATCACCCGCGTTGCCGCCAGCGGCATTCTGCCGGTGATCAACACCGCCATCGCCCACAAAGACGCCGGGATCGGCATGATTGGGGCGGGCATCGTTCACCCGCCATTTAGCTGTTTTGAAAAGGCGCTGTTGACCTTCCGCGATCGCTACTTTTTATAAGGTAAGCATTCATGAAAAGCATGAAACTGGAGTGGAAAAGAGGTGACTGGGCGGCCTATTTCGGGCTCATGACCAATAACCTGACTAATCTGTTGACCATGATGGGGCTGCTCATTTTTGTCGTCGGCATCCCGAAAGAGATTGTTTATGGGCGTATCGCGCCAGCCTTCGGGCTGGCGGTGCTGGTCGCCAGCATCTGTTACACGTGGTTTGGCCTGCAAATGCAGCGCCAGACCGGGCGCAACGATGTGACGGCGCTGCCGTCTGGCCCGAGCGCGCCGTCCATTTTCACCGTGACGTTTCTGGTACTTATGCCGGTTTATCAGCAGACTGGTGATGCGGATTTTGCCATCCAGATAGGTCTGGTGTGGTGCTTCGTGGAAGCGATGATTCTGGCGGGCGGTTCGTTCCTTGGCGAAACCATTCGCAAGATGATCCCGCGTACCGTGCTGCTGTCGTGCCTCTCCGGTTTAGGTCTGCTGTTGCTGGCGATGAACCCAATGCTGCAGGCGTTCGAAGCGCCGACGGTCTCCTTCATCGTGCTGCTGCTGATCTTTATCAACTGGTTTGGTAAAAAGCCGATCTTCGCGCGCATTCCGACCGGCCTGTTGTTACTGGTTGCCGGTACTGCGCTGGCGTGGATCTCCGGCCTGCAAAGCCCGGAAGCGATCAAAGCGTCCATGTCCTCGTTCGGCTTTAACCCGCCGTCAGTCCACATAGACAGTTTCATGCAAGGTTTACCGCACGCCCTGCCGTATCTGGCGTCGGCGGTCCCGCTGGGGCTGGCGAACTATATCTTTGACCTCGAAAACATCGAAAGCGCCCACGCGGCAGGGGATGAATACCCGACCCGCAAAGTGATGCTGGCCAACGGCCTGGCCTCCATGCTTGGCTGTCTGATGGGCAATCCGTTCCCGGTGACAGTCTACGTCGGCCACGCGGGATGGAAAGCGATGGGCGCGAGCATCGGCTACACCCTGGCGTCGGGCGTCACCATGTTCATCGTGCCGCTGTTCGGGCTGGGGGCCTTTATGCTCGCCATCATTCCGATGACCGCCATCGTGCCGATTCTGGTGTTTATCGGCGTGGTCACCGCCAACCAGGTGGTGAGGGAAACGCCTAAAGTAGAGGTGCCCGTCATCTTTATCTGCCTGTTCCCGTGGATCGCCAACTGGGCGCTGACCATGATGAACAGCGTGATGGGTGCAGCGGGGACTAACGCCGCGAAGATTGGCACCGACGTGCTGCACAGCAAAGGTATCTACTACGAAGGGCTGATGCATCTGGGCAACGGCGCACCGCTCGCCAGTATGCTGTGGGGCTGTATCGCCATCTTCGCCATCCTCAATAAACCGTTGCGCGGGGCGATCGCCGCAGCCGTCGGTGCACTGCTGGCGCTGTTTGGCGTGATTCATGCCCCGGTGGTCGGTTTTGCCGAAGGCAGTTCGCTGATGTTCGTCACCGCGTACCTGATGATGAGCGGGATGTTCGTGGTGAAACACATCATGGATAGCCGCGAAGTAGCGCAGGCGCCAGCGCCGGTTTCAGAGTCCTGATAATGCCTGATGCCCTCACCCTAACCCTCTCCCACAGGGAGAGGGAACTGGTTTATTCCTCACCTCTGGATAGAGGGAGGACTGGTTTTCTCCCTCACCTCTGGATAGAGGGAGGACTGGTTTTCTCCCTCACCTCTGGATAGAGGGAGGACTGGTTTTCTCCCTCACCCTAGGATAGAGGGACGACTGTTTTTCTCCCTCTCCCTGTGGGAGAGGGCCGGGGTGAGGGCACCAGACCGCACAATTCCTAAGGAAAACACATGAAAGAACTCATGGTCGTCGCCATCGGTGGCAACAGCATTATCAAAGATAACGCCAGCCAGTCGATTGAACATCAGGCGCAGGCAGTCAAAGCGGTGGCGGAATCGGTGTTAGAGATGCTCGCCTCCGACTACGACATCGTCCTCACCCACGGCAACGGCCCGCAGGTGGGCCTCGATTTACGTCGCGCGGAGATCGCCCACGAGCGCGAAGGTCTCCCCCTGACGCCGCTCGCCAACTGCGTCGCCGACACTCAGGGCGGGATCGGCTATCTGATCCAGCAGGCGCTAAACAACCGTCTCGCCGCGCGCGGTGAGCAAAAGGCGGTGACGGTAGTCACGCAGGTGGAGGTGGATCAAAACGATCCCGGTTTTACCCATCCCACCAAGCCTATCGGTGCCTTTTTCAGCGAAGCTCAACGCGATGAGCTACAGCTCGCTCATCCCGACTGGCACTTTGTCGAAGATTCCGGGCGCGGATACCGTCGCGTGGTCGCCTCGCCGCAGCCGGTGCGCATTGTCGAAGCCGATGCCATCAAAACCCTGACGCAAAAAGGCTTTGTGGTGATCGGCGCGGGAGGCGGCGGAATTCCGGTGATCCGCACCGCTGAAGGGGATTATCAAAGCGTCGACGCGGTGATTGATAAAGATCTCTCCACCGCGCTGCTGGCTCGTGAAATTTCTGCCGACGTGCTGGTGATCACCACCGGCGTCGAGAAAGTGTGCGTGAATTTTGGCAAGCCGAACCAGCAGGCGCTCGACACCGTCAACGTGGCGCAAATGACGCGCTACAGGGAAGAGGGCCATTTTCCGGCGGGCAGCATGCTGCCGAAAATTGTCGCCAGCCTGGCGTTCCTGCAACAGGGCGGCAAACGGGTCATTATCACCTCGCCAGATTGCCTGCCTGCGGCGCTGCGCGGAGAGACCGGCACCCACATCGTGAACGCGTAAGAAAGTCAGAAAAGGAAGAGAAGATGAAAGAGAATAAAAGCCGCCGGGAATTTATCAGCCAGAGCGGCAAAATGGTCACTGCCTGCGCGCTGTTTGGCGCGACCGGTTCCGTCGCGTATGCTGCTGACACAGCAAAAGAGACCTGCGAGACGGGCAAACCGATGAACATCACTGCGAAACATTACTACCTCGACAACGTGCTGCTGGAGGCCGGGTTTAATTTTGACGGCGACGTAGCCACCAGCACGCGCACCGAGCTGAAAACGCTGGAAATTAAAGACGGTAAAATCGTCGCTCTGCACGACAATAAAAGCCACGCCGACAGCACGCTTTCGCACTACAACGCGGGCGGCAAGCTGATGCTCCCGGCGATGCGCGACATGCACATCCATCTGGACAAAACCTTCTACGGCGGCCCGTGGCGATCGCTCAATCGCCCGGCGGGAACGACGATTCAGGACATGATCCGCCTTGAGCAAAAATTGCTGCCGGAGCTGCAGCCTTACACGCAGGAGCGCGCGGAAAAGCTGATCGATCTGATCCAGTCCAAAGGCTCGACCATCGCCCGCAGCCACTGCAATATCGAGCCGACCTCTGGCCTGAAAAATCTGGAAAATCTGCAGGCGGTGCTGGCGCGGCGTAAAGCCGGTTTTGACTGTGAAATCGTGGCCTTCCCGCAGCACGGATTACTGCTGTCTAAATGCGAGCCGCTGATGCGCGAAGCGATGCAGGCCGGGGCGCACTACGTCGGCGGGCTGGACCCGACTAATGTCGACGGCGCGATGGAAAAATCCCTCGACGCCATGTTCCAGATAGCGCTGGATTACGACAAGGGCGTGGACATCCATCTGCACGAAACCAGCCCGGCAGGCGTGGCGGCGGTGAATTATATGGTCGAGATGGTCGAGAAAACACCGGAACTGAAGGGCAAACTGACCATCAGCCACGGCTTTGCGCTGGCGACGCTCAACGAGCAGCAGGTAGACGCCATCGCCACGCGCATGGCGGCACAGCAAATCACCATCGCCTCGACCGTGCCGATTGGCACGCTGCACATGCCGCTCAAACAGCTGCGCGATAAAGGCGTGTTTGTGATGACAGGTACCGACAGCGTGATCGACCACTGGTCGCCGTATGGCCTGGGCGACATGCTGGAAAAAGCGAACCTTTACGCGCAGCTCTATATCCGCCCGAACGAACAAACCCTGTCGCGCGCGCTGGGGATTGCCACTGGCGACGTGTTGCCGCTGAACGATAAAGGCGAGCGCGTGTGGCCGAAAGCGCAGGATGACGCCAGCTTTGTGCTGGTGGACGCCTCCTGTTCCGCAGAAGCCGTGGCGCGCATCTCTCCGCGTACCGCCACGTTCCATAACGGCAATCTGGTGTGGGGTAACGTGAGCTAATGTTGCGCCGGGTGGCGGCTACGCCTTACCCGGCCTACAAAACCAACAGCAGGACTAACCGTAGGCCCGGTAAGCGCAGCGCCACCGGGCATTTTAGTCCGCACAGCCGCGTGCTGCCGGGTGGCGGCTATGCCTTACCCGGCCTACAAAACCAACAGCGGCACGAACCGTAGGCCCGGTAAGCGCAGCGCCACCGGGCATTTTAGGCCGCACAGCCGCGTGCTGCCGGGTGGCGGCTACGCCTTACCTGGCCTACAAAACCAACAGCAGCACGAACCGTAGGCCCGGTAAGCGCAGCGCCACCGGGCCTTTTAGGCCGCACAGCCGCGTGCTGCCGGGTGGTGGCTACGCCTTACCCGGCCTACAAAACCAACAGCAGCACGAATCGTAGGCCCGGTAAGCGCAGCGCCACCGGGCATTTTAGTCCGCACAACCGCGTGCTGCCGGGTGGCGGCTATGCCTTACCCGGCCTACAAAACCCATACCATGCGATATACTGCTACGCATATTCACAAAGAGGGATCTGCGATGGCACAAAATATCTACGACAATCCGGCGTTTTTCGAGGGCTACGCCCAGCTTCCGCGCTCGGTACAGGGGCTGGACGGCGCACCGGAATGGCCTGTACTCAAAAAAATGCTGCCCGACCTGTCGGGCAAATCGGTCATCGATCTGGGCTGCGGTTACGGCTGGTTCTGTCGTAGCGCGCGCGAAATGGGTGCTGCGCAGGTGATAGGCGTCGATATCTCGGAAAAAATGCTCGCCCGCGCTTCAGAGTTAACTCACGATCCGGCGATCACTTATCAACGCAGCGATCTGGAATCTTTAACGCTTGCAGACAACAGTCTCGACCTGGTTTACAGCTCGCTGGCGCTGCACTATTTGCCGGAACTCGATACATTGTTTAGCCATGTTCAGCGCGCGTTAAAGCCTGGCGGCAGCCTGGTCTTTTCGATGGAACATCCGATCTACACCTGCGCCTCGCGCCAGGGGTGGTTGACGGATGATAACGGGGATCGTTTCTGGGGCGTGAATCAGTATCAGCAGGAAGGGCAGCGCGTCAGCAACTGGCTGGCGGATGGGGTGATCAAATATCACCGCACGCTCGGCACCACGCTGAATGCGCTGATAAAAGCAGGCTTAACGCTTCGTGAAGTCAACGAATGGGGCCCAACGCAGGCGCAGATTGACGCCTGGCCCGCGCTGGCGGAAGAGGCGGAGCGACCGATGCTGGTGCTGATCGCCGCCGTTAAACCTCAGTAACCGACTTTGTACACCTGGCCGCTTTGCACGCCTTCTACGCTGCGGCGGTAGGCCAGCGCGACGCGAGCAGCGGGCACGCTTTCGAAGCCGGGGAAGAATCCGTCGTACGCTTCGGCGGATTCGGTTAGCACCGTCGGGCTAATCAGGTTGATACGAATTCCGCGTGGCAGTTCGCAGGCGGCAGCGCGGACGAATCCGGCCAACGCGGCGTTCACCGTGGTGGCGTTGACACCCTGCGCAATCGGCTCATCGGCCACGATCCCGCTAATCAAGGTAATCGACCCGCCTTCATTCAGGTAATGTTGCCCGGTGAGTGCCAGGCGCACCTGCCCCAACAGTTTGTCCTGCAAGCCCTGGTTGAAATCGCTGTCTTTCATGGTTGCCAGCGGGCCAAAATGCAGGCCGCCGCTGGCAGACACGATGGCATCCACCGGGCCGATTTTTTCGAACAGTGCCTGCACGCTCTCCTGCGACGTGATATCCACCTGCTCATCGCCCTGCGTGCGACCGACGCGGATCACCTCATGTTTACGGCTCAACTCTTCGGTCACGGCGCGACCGACCGTACCGCTGGCACCAATAATGACGATTTTCATAGCAGACTCCTTCAGGTTGTGAGTCTCCATTCTTTAATAAATCAGAATTCGGATAAACTGGGCTAAAGTTAGAAGATTACTAACCAGAGGTTTGCAATATGGATAAGCTTCGCGGCATGGAAACCTTTATTACCGTGGTCGAAAGCGGCAGTTTTACCGGTGCAGCGGCCCGGCTGGAGATGTCGGCGGTGATGGTCGGGAAATACATCCAGCTTCTTGAAACGCAGCTTGGCACGCGTTTGCTGGAGCGCAATACCCGTCGTCAGAGTTTAACCGACGCCGGTCGCGTATTTTATGATGAAGCGAAACGGGTGCTGGAGCAGGTATCAATTGCCGAAAGTTCGGTCGAGCGTTTGCGTGCCGCTCCAGCCGGGACGCTGCGCATCAGTGCGCCGACCTCATTCGGGGGTTGTGTGATCGCTCCGCTCACGGCGACGTTTTTACAAGCCTGGCCCGAAGTGCGCGTTGAACTCGATCTGACCAACCGGATGGTCGATATGGTCAATGAAGGATTCGATCTGGCGATCCGCATTGGCGATATCCGTAACGACGATCTGGTCGCGAAGTACCTGTGTCCGTACCGGATGGTGATCTGCGCGGCACCCGACTATCTGGCGCGGCACGGAACGCCGCAAACGCCTGCCGATCTGGTCGATCATTTGTGCCTTTCGCACACGGTCTGGACCGCGCGCAATGAATGGCGACTGCCGGGTGTAGAAGGGGATGTGCGCTGGAAACGTGATGCCATTTTGCGCTGTAACGACGGGTATGGATTACGCACGGCGGCGGTTGCCGGAGCGGGTTTGCTGTTGCAGCCGGAGGTGCTGGTGGCGGAAGAGCTGGCGAATGGCCGGTTGATCCGCGTGCTGGAAAAGTACACGCCAGAACCGAGGCCGGTGCATATGCTGTGGCGTCAGGATTTACGCCCGTTACCGAAATTGACGCATTACATTGAGCATATTTTGCAGGGCATTCGTGCGGTTTAATGCCCTGCAAAATACCGCACTGACCTCGTAGGCCGGGTAAGGCGTAGCCGCCACCCGGCACAAACGCCGCTTAGAACCGGTAACCCACACCTACGTTCCAGCCGTTAATGGAATGGCTGCCATCGATATCGGCATTGGTGCCTTCATAACCGACATTAATCGCCAGTTCGGCGGTTGGGTTGAATTGCACGCCCGCGCCATAGGCGAAAGAGGTCGATTTTTCAGAAAGGCTGTCTTTCTGCGTATAACCATCGCCTGCGTTCACCCATTTGGTATCCACATCCGCTTTGGTATGTGCGACGCCGCCCAGGGCATATAACGAAACATATTCGTTAATACGATAAGCCGGACCGGCCATCAGCGAGTAATATTTCACGTCGATGTTATTTTTCACCGAATCAGAATCGACATAATATTTCTGATCGTCACTGCCGCTCATATAGGTGAAAGAGCCGATCACGCTCAGCGGGGAATCCCATTCGTAGCGATATTGTGCGTTGACGCCGCGAATATTTTTAAAGTTCTCAACTTTGCTCTGCGCATAGCCAACAGAGACAGTTTGGTTATCCGCCAGAGCAGCGCCGCTGGCCAGACTTGCCGCCACCAATACCGCCAGAGATATTGTTTTCATTTTCCGTAATCCTTGTGCCGTTGTTATTGTGATCATGCCGGATAAACCGACAAAGACGTCATGGATATTCCATGACAAATGGAGCGGTGAAATTGTTGTTTTTTTTGGCAAGGGAAGAAATGGGGATTAATCTTAAAGACCGGAATATTCCTGGTGTATCCCTCCCCTATATTGGTAGGGGAGGAGGATAATTTTAATTAGGGCATAATCCGGTCGGTTTTTTTAGCGGCCCACATTCATCGAAACCATAAACCTTATAGCCTTTTTGCGTCATGCAATTTAGCGTGTTATCCATTCGGTCACGATGTTCTTTTGGCGTTTCATTTTCATACGCGCTATTCAGCCCCCAGCTTTTATCATCGAGATTATCTTCCCGACGAACGCCGCAGGCGTAGAGATCCTCTTTGCGCTGCGAGACGTTGGTTCGCCCGGAGGCATCCGGTTTCTGGAAGACCTGAACCCACGGAACGTAGGCATAATTGGACGAATCCATATCCGCCACCACGCAGCCAGAGAGCAACAAAATCGCCCCAGACAGCCCGTATCGTGTGGCGGCAAGAGATAATTTCATGCTGAACTCCCTAATCTGCAGATCTGGCTTAATATTAAGTCTGATTACCGGTCATTTCTAGAGTCATCAGGATGAGGTGATAGATGGCGAGTCTGAAAGACGAACATAAGGTATTACCTGGCGTAAACGAAAATCGTGCTGCGCTCACCTTCGAGGAACGATTTCGCCAGTTCGGGTTTGCTGTCTTATTATTCATATTAGCGCTGGCACTGGGCGGTTTTTTTTCGACGGGGTATTTCAGCACCGCGCAGAAAGAAAATAAAAATCATACGCTACGACTTTATTATGAACGCTTTGGCCGCCTGCAAACGGAAGGTAAACTCAAGGTGACTGCCCCTTTTTCAAATTCCGGGGAATATGTCTTTCGCCTTGACGGTGATTTTAGCGATAATTTCCAGCCCGGCAATATCTCCCCTCAACCTGACCGCATGTTCAGTCAGGGAAAGGCCATTATCCTGGTCTATAACGCAATAAAAAATCACAGTGATTTTTCTGTAACGATGTACGTCACGCCAACGACGCCGGGAAAAGCGGTGAGCCGGGTTTCATTCAATAATGGGCCGGAAATCCGCTTCTGGCAGTTTATTTATCCCTAGGAGCGCAATATGGAGATGGTCTTTCGGGCACTGGCGATTTACCTGATCCTGCTGGTGGTATTCAAAGTCGCCGGGCGTCGGGCATTATTGCAGATGACCAGCTTTGATCTGATCTTACTGCTGATCATTAGCGAGGCGACGCAGCAGGCGTTGCTGGGGAATGACTTTTCGGTCACCGGCGCGATGCTGACGATCGTCACGCTGGTTGCGGTGGATATTCTATTCGGTCTGATGAAGAAGTATGTCTCTGGCGCAGAAACGGTTTTGGATGGTTCCCCGGTCATTCTGGTCGAAAATGGGATGCCTCTGACGGATAAACTCAAAAAAGTGGATGTTTCCTGCGATGATATTTTGGTCGCCGCGCGACAAAACCAGGGCATTACGGAATTCAGTAAAATAAAGTATGCAATTCTGGAGCGTACCGGGCATATCTCAATCATTCCCAAAGATGATCAGTAAACTCCAGCAAAAAGCGGCAAAGGGGATTATCAAAGCCCCGTACATGTGTTACTAACACTGTGAACATCATAAAAAAATCAGAAAAACAGGGTACGACAGTATGTCAAAGAACAAACTCGCCAGCAGCGTGCAAAGCCTGCAATCTTCCGCCATCCGTGAATTGTTAAAACACAGCAAAATGCCGGGTGTGATTTCCCTCGGCGGCGGCATTCCAAATCCCGATCTATTCGATCACGAAGGCTTACAAATTGCGGCCGATGCCGTCTTATCCCGACAGTTTGGCGAAGCCTTCCAGTATGGTTTGACCGAAGGCTACCCTTTACTTCGCGAAGCGATTGGGCAGATCTGTACTGGCCGAGGAATTGCCTGCCAGGCTGATGACGTGGTCATCACTTCCGGCTCGCAGCAGTCGCTGGATATTCTGGCCCGCGCGTTGATCAACCCCGGCGATACGGTGGTGGTGGAAAGCCCGACCTATCTCGCAGCGTTGCAGGTCTTTAGCCTCGCCCAGGCGAATCTTGAATCCGTCGGGACAGACGGCGAAGGGATGAAGGTCGATGAACTGGAAGCGCTGGTCAGCCGCAAAACCATTAAAGCCGTTTATATCGTGCCGACCTTCGGTAATCCTGGCGGCGTGACGCTTTCTGAAAGCCGCCGCAAGCAGCTGGTGGCGTTATCAAAACGCTACGATTTCGTGATTATTGAAGACGACCCGTACAGCGAAATTAACTACACCTCAGACGTGTTCCGCCCGCTGATGGCCCACGCCAAAGCCATCGGCAACGAACACAACGTGGTCTATACCTCGACCTTTTCTAAAATTCTGGCACCAGGCACCCGCGTCGGCTGGCTGGTGGTTCCGGAATGGCTGAAAAGGGCGGTAGTGAATCTCAAACAAACCACCGATTTGCATACCAGCACGTTGTCGCAGCTGATGACGTATGAATATCTGCAAACCGGGCGTCTGGCAGGGCAAATAAAGCTTATCCGTGAAGCCTATCGCCAGAAATATCAGACTTTTGCTGATGAACTGGAAAAAGAGTTGGGCGATGTGCTGACTTTCCACAAGCCGAAGGGCGGGATGTTCCTGTGGGCGAAATTCAACAATGGCCTCAATACCACCGAGTGGCTGGCGAAGACGCTGGCGAACGGCGTGGTGTTTGTGCCGGGCGAGTTCTTCTATTGCAGCAATCCCGATCGTTCGACGCTTCGCATGTCGTTCGTCACTCCCACCGATGAACAGCTGATAGAGGCCGTTCGACGCCTGAAAATTTCGCTCTGAACAGTCTTACGCATGATGGCACCGCCGCCATTGTGCGTAATAATGAGCCGGTGAGAAAATCTTACTGAGGGTAAAACCCATGACAGAATTCATCACCGGTGTTATCACTCAGACGCCCGTCTGGGTGTGGGTGCTGTTTATTTTTCTCATTTCTCGCGGCATAAAAGCCCGCAAACCCGCCATCGTCACGCTGGAAAAGCTCGCGATTATTCCCGCCATTTTTCTGATCTGGGATATTTACGATCTGGTGGTGTTTCGCAAACTCACGGTCGCGACCTGCACGCTGTGGGGAGCCGGACTGCTGGCGGGCGCGGCGCTGGGCTATCTGCTGATTAAGCAAGTGAACACCGCCCGCGCGGCGCAGCCCCGCAGCATTTATCGACAGGCAGACTACTCGGCGTTGCCGTTTATGATGCTGGCGTTCGGTGTGAAATATGTCTTAGGCGTAATGACCGCCGTCTCGCCCGAAACGCTGCAACAGCCAGGGATGAGTGCCTTTGCGATTATCACCGGTGGGATATTCGCGGGCGTCTTTGTCGGTAAATTCACCCGCTATGTGCGCGTTTATCTCTCTGCCGCACCGCAGCAAGCCAGTTAAGTCGTTGCGCTGGCAAGGGATTTGTCGGCATGGTCGCCTTTGATCACGCGTGTCACTTCGTCGATTCGCCAAATCTTCCCGTCACGCAGGCGGGCAAACATGTACACCTCAATGTCTGACGTTTGCCCGTTGGTTTTTGTGACCGTGACACAATGTCGGTCTGCCAGCATGTGTGGCGTGCAGCATGCCTGCTCGACTCTGAAGGCGATACGGCTAACCTGGGCGCGGACGTGATTCAGATGCTGAATAAATCCCTCGTAATCAAGCGTATTGCCATCCGTATGCTGCTGATAATCCGCAGAGAAAATTTTCGCCGGAGCCAGTTTTCCCGCGAAGAGATCGTTTAAGAGCTGCTGCATAAATGTGCAACACGCCAGTTCATTAGCGGCTGATGGCAAGTGAATGAGTGGATTCATGGTTGTGCTCCTTTTACGTGGTGAAGCACATTATCCTTGACAGAATCTGGCGTGGTTTCTGTAATCAGGCAATTAATCACGATTTTCGGTCAAATGATGCTAACGTCTGAACCCCTTCGTCATCCCACGGGCTATCGTACCGACTGGCACGTTCATTCTACCGGTCAATTGTGTCGTATTACCTCGGGCCTGCTGATTATCGAAAGCGGTAAAGGGCGCTGGGTGGTGCCGCGAGAACACATCGGCTGGATCCCGGCGGAACTGCGTCACGCTGCGCTGTCGGAAAGCGCCATTGAGGGCCAGTCTCTTTATCTCGATTCGTCGCTGTGCACTGCGCTGCCCGATCAGCCGTCGGTCTTCGAACCGGAAATGCTGTCCGAGGCGCTGTTTATGCGGCTCTGTCAGGCGAGTGGAAAAGCTGATATGCGGTGGGTATCGCTGCTGACCGATGAGTTGGCTCATGCGAAACAGGATCTCTACCGCCTGCCAATGCCTGCCCATCCACGGTTGCTGAAAATTGCCCGTACGTTGTTGAACGCCGTGGACGATGTGCAGTCCGTGGAAGCGTATGCACGCCAGTGCGGGATGAGCGTGAGGACCTTTAACCGCCAGTTCAAAGCCGGAACGGGAATGAATTTTGTGAACTGGCGCCAACTGGCCCGTGTCATCAGGGCGATGGAGTGGCTTGAAGAGGGCAAACCGGTGGGGTGGATTGCCCTGTCGTGCGGATATAACAGTGTTAGCGCCTTTATCGAGGTATTTCGCACCTATACCGGTAAAACGCCGGGGCAGTGGGGCGTTACAACAACCCCTTCTGCGCAAACGTCACGCGCGTTGCCTCGTTGAGATCCAGATCTTTCAAAGACTCCGGCTGCACCCACGCGATCTCCTGAAACTCTTCGTTAAAGGTCACGTCGCGGTTAGCGCTGATGCAATCGAAGATCAGGTAGATCATATAGATTTCTTCGGTGGTGCCGTCGGCGTAGGTTTTTACCCGGATATCGTCGCGAAAGGCGAAAGGTTTGACCTCGGTTATCTCAAGGCGATCCCCCAGCTCCTCGCTGATTTCGCGGCGCAGCGCCTGTTCCATCGTTTCACCCGGCTCCATACCGCCACCCGACAGCGCCCACTGACCGGGAAACACCCCGCGATCCGCCGCCATTTTGCACAGCAGATACGCCCCGTCATTCTGGATAATCGGACACACAATCGTACGTTGGCGCATGTTCACTCCCTGATTTTTATGTTGGCGGTACTGTAGCAGAGTTCAGGGAATAAAATGTCGGGTGGCGCTCACGCTTACCCGACCTACAAAACCCGTAGGCCCGGTAAGCGCAGCGCCACCGGGCATGTTTGTTAAACCCTTACCGTTCGCGCAGCGCCTCTTTCGCCCGGTTAAACGGTTTAATCATGTAATCCATCACCGATTTCTCGCCGGTTTTGATGTCCACCGTCGCGATCATCCCCGGCACAATCGAGAATTTCCGCCCCGCTTTGTTGACCAAATAATCCTGGCTGGTGCGGATAAATACCCGGTAATAGAACACTTCTGGCTTGGCTTCATCCTGAATGGTGTCCGGTGAAATGGTTTCGACCACGCCATTCAACCCGCCGTAGATGGCGTAATCGTAAGCGGTGATCTTCACCAGTGCTTTTTGCTCGGGGTGAATGAAGGCGATATCGCGCGGTGACAGGCGGGTTTCGATCAGCAGGTGATCGTCCACCGGCACGATCTCCATCAGCTCGCCGTTAGGCGGGATCACGCCGCCAATAGTGGTCACTTTGATGTTTTTCACGATCCCACGCACCGGCGATCGCACGGTCAGACGGGTCACGGAATCCTCGCGGCCTTTCAGCACCGCCGAGACCATATCTACCTCGGCGTTGGCTTTTGACAGCGCCTCGCGGGCCTGGACGTAATACTGCGATCGCACGTCAGTGAGTTTCAGCTCCAGATCGCTTTTTTGCCGCTGCAAGCGTAACTCTTCCACGCGACTGGCGGCGCCGGTTTTGATCAGCCGCTGGGTGATCGCCAGTTCTTTGTTCGCCAGATCGAGCGCCGCTCTCAGCTCGCGCTGGGTGTCATCGAGCTGCGCGCGGCGAGAGGTGTAGAGCCGGGTTTCAGCGGCGATCAGGTCCGGCCATTTTTTCAGGGAAGGGGGGAACACCAACGGCAGATCGTTCACTTCCGCCGTCAGACGCACGCTGGAGGCCAGCGATGCCCGATAGCGCGCTGCACTTTCCCCGACGTTAGATTCCGAGCGCGTAGGGTCGAGTTTCGCCAGAACTTGTCCCGCCTGCACCAGATTGCCTTCTCGCACATTCAGCTCGGTTAAAATCCCGCCGTCGAGGGACTGTAAAACCTGTTCGCGCGAGCTGGGGATCACTTTCCCGGTCCCGGTTGAGACTTCGTCGAGAATGCCGAACCATGCCCACACCCCGACAATAACGAACAGCAGCAGGGAGAGGATCACGATGCGCCGTGCGCCGGAGTAGCCGCTTTCGGAGTCGAGAGCGTTATCGAGATCGTCCATTGCCGCCACGTCACGCTGACTGATTTTCATTTTTCCACTCCCGTCCGTTTGCCTGCTGCTGCATGCGGCTGTTGCTCAGGGCCTGCGCTTTCGGCGCGTCCATCACCAGCATGCCCTCTTTCAGCACCACCACGCGCTCCACCAGTTCCAGCACCGGGACGCGGTGAGTGGCGACGATCAGCGTCCGGTTCCCGAGCCACTGGCTGAGATGCTGGAGAAACTCACGTTCCGTGTGTTCATCAAGCGAAGCGGTCGGCTCATCCAGTAGCACGATGTTGGGATCGCGCAGGAACATACGCGCCAGCAAGATTGACTGGCGCTGCCCGCCGGACAGCCCCACGCCGTTCTCCATGATTGGGTAATCCAGCCCTTTCGGCAGCTTCTGCACAAAGCTCGCCGCGCCGCACATTTCCAGCACCGCGAAGATCTCTTCATCTGTCGCACGCGGCATCCCGAGGGTGATGTTTTCCCGCAGTGTGCCGTAGAACAGCCGCGCATTTTGCGTCATAAAGCCGACGTTGCGCCGCAGATCCGCTACATCGAGATGCGGCAGGCTGAGGTTGTCGAGGCGCAGCTCGCCGCCCGCCAGATCCATTCCGCCCGACATCGCCTGTAACAGCGTGGATTTGCCCGCACCGTTACGCCCGAGGATCGCCACTTTCTCGCCTGGTTTGATCTCCAGGCGGTTGATGCGTAAAGCCATGCGCGGATCTTCCGGGTGATAGCGAAATTGCGCCTGATCGAACAGGTAATGTCCGCGCAGCACGTCCTGGCGGATCGGCGTCTCTTCACGCTGATTTTCCGTCGGCAACTGCATGATGCTGTCCAGCCCCTCTTTGGCGGCTTTCACCTGCTGCCAGCGGGCCAGCACGCCGCACAGGGTCGCCATCGGGGCGATCATCCGCGAGGCCAGCATCGAGGCGGCGACCACCGAACCGGTGGTGAGCGTGCCGTCGATCACCATCGGCGCGCCGACCACGATCACTCCGGCGTAGACCAGGCTTTGAATGGTCATTCCCCAGCTGATCAGGTTTTGCGTCAGCTCGCGGGTGCGCAGACCGGACTCGGCGGTTATCTGGATATAGCTGTTCCACTGTTGCAAAAAGCGGTTTTCCGCCTGCATCAGTTTGATGTCTTCCAGTCCCTGCACGCTCTCGACCAGCACCGCATTGCGCAGGGTCGATTCATGGGCGGATTGTTTCGCCAGTGCCGCAAGTTTCTTTTGCAGCAGCAGGCCAGGCAGGACCATCAGCACAGCGGCGACGGGGGCGATCCACGCCAGTTGCGGGGCGATGATCGCCAGCACCACCACGAACAGGAAGAAGAACGGCAGATCGACGATCGTTGAAATGGTGGAGGAGGTGACCATCTCGCGGATCTGCTCCAGCTCGCGCAGCTGGGAAATAAAGCTCCCGGTCGAGCGCGGGATCGCGCTGTTACGCAGGCGCAGGGCGTGACCAAATACCCGATCCGAGACGCGCAGATCCGCGCGTTTGCCGAGTAGATCCATAATGTGCCCGCGCGCAATGCGCAGTACAAAGCCAAACAAAGTGGCGATCAGCACCCCGATGGTCAGGACGTACAGCGTTGGGTAGGACTGCGCGGGGATCACCCGGTCATAGACCTGCATCGAAAAGACAATCCCGGAGAGCGAAAGCACGTTGATAAACAGCGCGGCCAGCATCACCCAGGTGTACGGACGCATGTCGCGCATCACCAGCCGGTAGAGCCAGTCCGGACGGTACTTGGAAATATAGGCATCGACGCGGCTGTCTTTCAGCGCCGCCAGCGGGCGCAGGGCGACCACGTGGCGAATCGCTGGCAGCAGGGCGGTCATCGACACGCGGTTGTTGTGCGGCGAGGTGTCGATGAAGTTGATATCGAGGGTATCGTCGCCATCGAAGTGCTCAATGACGCCGATTTTGCCTTCGTTTAGCTCAACCACCACCGGCAGTTTCCAGCTGCTGATTGACTGCTCCGTGGCGGTCAGGAGCTGAAAGGAAAGCCCCGCCTCACGCGCCAGCTGGGTCAGCGCCGGGATCATCGGTTTGCCCTTCAGCCACGGCGCGCTGGCGACCAGGGCGCCGGGAGAACAGGCCACGCGATAGCGGCTGGCAACATAGCCAAACGCCTGCGCCCAGTGTTCCAGCGTCTCTTCCGCAATACTTTCGTCCAGCGGGATATCGGTGTGCTTCATGGCTGGATCTCCACAGTCTGAATGGTGCGGTTTTCAAGATCGAACGAATGACGCAGAAGGCCCGTGTTGTACAGGCAGCTCAGCTGCAGCTGGTGGATTTGTCCGGCGGTTTGCTGCTGGGTGAAACGCGCCTGATAGACCTCCTGTTCGGCGTTCAGCACGTCGAGTAGCGGGCGCGAGCCAAGATCGAGATATTGCTGTTGATACAGTTCGCGGGTGCGGACGCTGAGTGCTTCCTGTCGGCCCTGAATTTGCAAAGTGCTCATCAGGCTCATTATCTGACTGCGGGATTCCAGCAACTTCTGGCGTACGTCGAGGCGGGTACGCTGAATGGTGGATTGCGCGGCTTCGACGGCGTGTCCGGCGGCGTTGCGCCGGGCGGTGAGGCCGCCGCCCTGGTAGAGCGGCATCTGTACTTTGACCCACGCGGAATACTGGGTGCGATCCAATGAGTCGTGGCCCGCGTAACGATCGTTGAGATAGTGGCGCACTTCCGGTTCGAGCGACACGGTCGGCGTCATTTGCGCATTGGCGTAATCGAGATTGGCCTGCGCGACGTTGGCCTGTGCCCATGCCGAAAGCACCGCTGGCACCAGACGATCGTCCGGCTCAGCGACATCGCAACTGCGCGTCAGGTTGGCTGGGAAGTCGTTGCTGATGGTGTTCAGGTTGTTCCAGCCGAGAAAGCTCATCAGCGTGGCGCGGGAGCTGTCGAGGCTTGCCTGATACTGCATCAGCTGAGCGCGAGCGCCTTCGATGCGGGCGTCGGTCTGCACCACGTCGGAGAGCGAACTCGCTCCTTCGTCGTTACGCTGGCGGGCGAGATTGCCGATGGACGACAGCGCGTCGAGCTGCTCTTTGGCGGTTTCCACCATCTGCTGCCAGGTTTGCACCTGCACCATCGCCAGCGCCGTGTCGTGCCCGATGGTATCAATACTCACCAGCACGTTAGCCTGCTGCTGGGCTACGCCTGCATTTTCGGCGCGGACCTGGCTGGCCACTTTGCCAAAGTCGTAGAGCATTTGTGAAAGAGAAAGCACTAATGAAGGGGTAAAACCGTTGTTGCTGCCGTCGTGGCTATAGCCGCCATCCATTCCGGCGTTGACCTGCGGATAGTATTTCGATTTGGCGACGTCGACTTGTTCTGATTGTTCGTAGAGTTTGCCGACGGCTTCGCTAATGGTCGGATGCCAGCTGACGGCGCGGTTAACGGCATCGCCCAATTTGAGTGTGCCGGGCGCGGCGTTACCGGCAACCGGCGCGACGCGGCCATTCAGCGACGGCAGTTCCTGTTCTTCACTCAGGAAACCGGTATTGATCACCCCCGCAGGATTTGCAGCGAGCGCGGGCACAGATATCAGGCAGCATGAAAGCCACCAGTAAGGCATCTTCATTCCCATGTCATATCCCTAATAAAAGAGTACCGCTTTATGCCCGGGCGCTGAACGCCCGGGTCAATTGTGTTGTGCTATCAGGTGATGATGTTGTGGTGCTGATTAACCAGTTCGTCGTAGCTGCTCTGCACGCCGTCCAACGTGACCAACGTGGTATTAGTGTAGGTGGTCCCTGTACCATCACGGTCGATGGAGATCACAGTGTTGTTACCGCTGGTAGTGACATGCACGTAATTCCCCAGCGTCGAGGCCTGCCCGTTCCAGCCCACCAGCAGATCGCCGATGTCAATTTTATCCCCCTGGCTGATAGAGAAGTTGGTCCAGTGATCCCCGGTGTTGTTGCCCGCCGTGGCGTTACCCACGGTGTTATTCAGCACCTGATAAATCAGGGTATCGCCGTAGGCTGTCCCGTTGATCACGTCGTTATGCTCAGAGCTGATGAACTGCGGCGCCATGTTGATGGTCAGCGAGGCGCTGTCCGTTTTGCCAGCCGCATCGGTCAGGGTGTAGTTGAAGACCTCCTTCGAGGTGATGCTCGAGAGTGACACCCCGGTGTTCATGGTGTAGGTGTAATGCCCGTCCGCACCGATAGAGAGCGTGCCGTAATGTCCCTGAATAGTGACGTTAGCGGCGCTGGTGGTGTACGGATCAAGGGTGGTGACCACGCCGTTGAAGCCGGTGATGCTCAGACGGGTGTCGACCGAGTGCAGCTGATCCATTGCCCCCTGCGAATCTGTCCCGTCGAAGATGTTGCCGTTGACGGTGTGACCGCTGGTGGAATCGAACTGGGTGAGGGAGTAAGTGGTCCCCACCACGTCTGGGGTGATGGTGATTTGCCCCACACCCAGCGCGCCCATTTTCCCGGTGTAGGAGAGGGTGTAGGTGCCCGCATCCAGATCCAGCCCGCTGAGGTTAATCGTGGCGGTACCGCCCAGCAGTAATCCTCCGTTGAACGAACCGCTGCGGATAGTGGTCGAGCCGTTCGACAGCACCCAGTCCACCGTCAGCCCGCCGAGAGAGAGCAACGACGCGACGTTAAAGTGCAGAACCACGTTATGCAGCGCCGTGTTCGGGTCGACCACAAAGGTGCCGCTGCCGCTGCCCTGGGTGGAGGCCAGCAGCGCTGCCTGCCAGCTGGCACTGCCGACGGTGGTGTCCGAATAAGCCGCCGTATGGTGAACGGAGGTCACGTCCATCACCGCACTGACGTCGTTGACCGCATCCATCGCCCGCGCCGTTGGGGTGATATTCAGCGACGCCGTGTCTTTATCGCCGTTTGGCGCGGTCACGGTGTAGACGAAGGTATCCGGCGTTTTGATGTGATCGGCCCCGACACCGCTGTTCAGGGTGTAGGTGTATTTCCCGTCCGCGTTAATGGTCAGGGTGCCATATTCCCCCTGAATGGTGGTGACGCCCGTCCCGTTGACCGCCACGCCGTTCACCGAGGTGACGTGGGTGCCCGCCGGGATAATGTCATCCGCCAGCACATCGCCGGTGGTGCTGCCGCCGACGCTTGAGACGGTGTAGACATGGTCTTCCAGCACGTTGAGGGTGTAGGCCGTGAGCGCCGTGATCCCCGCCGCGGTATTCAGCAGGAACAGGTATTCACCTGCCGGCAGGTTGAGCGTCAGGGTGGCTGACGTTCCGCCCAGCAGCGGTGCGCGCAGCCAGCCAGGCTGGACGCGCATCTGCTCGAAGGTCTGCGTCGCCTCGTTGAATTTATAGACGTACAGGTCGAACACAGAGGCCAGCGCCACGCCGCCCACGGAGGCCTGGATGGTCATGGTGCGGGTGGTACCTTCCGCCACGTTATAGATGATCGGATTGCTCAGATCGTCGAGCAGGTTCAGCCCCAGCGTGTTGCCAAGGTTCACGCCGACAACGGTAAAGCCGCCCTGGGACGAGGTGCCGTTGTTGATGGCGTGCACGCTGGTATCGAAGGTGAAACTCGCCGTATCGTCCACCGCCGTGACACTGTTGGTGACGGTGTTCGCCCCGAGCGAAATTACCAGCTGCGCCGAGGCGCTGGCCCCGTTATGGCCGATGGTGTAGGTGAAGCTTTCGGTCCGCCCCAGAACGGCGGCGCTGGTGTTGGTTAGGGTGTAGGTGTAGCTCCCGTTCAGGTTGATGGTCAGCGTACCGTACTGGCCCTGGATAACCGTGCCATCCGCCGTAACGTTGATGGTATGGCCCTGCGCATCAGTCACTGCCGTGATACGAGTACCCGCCGGGGCGTTGTCGCTGCCGGTGGTCGGGTCAACGTCATAAATCACGTTCCCGGACTGAGTGGTCACGCCCGTCACCGTCCCGGCGCTGGTCTGGGTGACATCCACGTCAAGGCTGGTGTACGACCCGGTCGCCAGCAGGTTGGTGTTGTAGCTAAGAACGCGATATTGCCCATCTGCCAGCCCGGTCATGTTAAGCGTGACGCCGCTCGCCCCGAGGGTCAGCAGGTTGGCAAACTGCGGCAGACCCGTATCCACTACCGTGGTCCAGGTGCCGTTAACCGCATCCCAGCGCTGCACCACCACTTCCAGAGTATTGAGCAGAGAAAGCACCACGCCCGTGGCGTTGGCATTGATCGAGATATCCGCACTGCCGCCCGCACTGACCGTAAAGCCGACCTGCGCCGTGTCGTTGCCGAGCAGCGTCAGCACGTTGCCAAGCGCGCCGACCAGCAGGGAGCCGTAGTCGCTGTACTGGGCGGTCGTTACCGTCGCTGTGGTGCTGAGTTCCAGCTCCTCGACGTTCGAACTCGCGGAAAGTGGCACAACAGGAGCCAGCGCCGAGCCTGGGGTAGAGGTGTTGCCCGCCGCATCGGTGGCGGTGATTTGCAGCGTCTGACCTTCCGTCTGTTTATTGAGGAAGCTGTAGCTGTAGGTGCCTCCGGCGTTCGCCGTGGTGGTGACCGTAGAACCATCCGCCAGACGAATGGTGACGGTGCTGCCTGCTTCGGCGGTGCCTGTCAGCACGCTGCCATCGGCGTTGAAGGTGCCGTTCGGCGCGTTCGGGGCGATGGTGTCGACGATGACCGTCGTCGGTAGCGAGACCGGCCCGGTGCCGCCGATAACGTTGGTGGCGGTGGCGGTGGCGGTAAAGGCGTGGGAACCTTCGCCCAATGCTGGCGTGGTGAAGGTCCAGTTACCGTTGACATCCGCGGTCGCCGTGCCCATCGCCACGCCGTTGTTGTACAGCGTGATGGTGGAGTTCGGCTGCGCCGTCCCGCTCAGGGTTGGCGTGGTGTCATCGGTGGTTTTGCCGTTGGTCAGATTCCCGGTGATGGTGCCGACGTTGTCGTTCACGGTGGTAATCAGCGGTGCATTCGGCAGGTTGGTGAACGGCGCGACCACGCTAAGTGTGCCACCGGCGTTCCCGGCCTTATCGGTCGCAAAGGCCAGCAGGGTTTCGCCGTTGGTTTGTGCAGGTGAAATGGTGACGTTGAACGCACCACTGCCGTCCGCCGTCGCCGTACCAAGCACGGTCCCGGTGCTGCTGGTGATGGTGACAGTGCTGCCTGCTTCGGCCAGACCGGTGACGTGTGTCCCGTTGCTGATCACGGCCAGGGTGCCCGGAACACCTGGTGCGACGGTATCCAGCACGATCGAGGTGATGGATGACGGCGCGCTGGTGTTGCCCGCCGCGTCGGTCGCGGTGGCGGTGAAGTTATGCTGTCCGTTGGTCAACGAGATCGTGGCCTGCGGCAGGGTCCAGTTACCGTTACCATCGGCGGTGACGGTGCCGATCAGCACGCCGCCGTCGTAAATGCGTACCGTCGCATTGGCCTCGGCGGTGCCGTTCAGCGTCGGCGTTGTATCGTTGGTCGGATTGCCGTTAATCACCGGCCCGGTGACGGAACCGACATCATCGACGACCGACGAGATCACCGGGGCCGTTGGCGCGGTGGCGTCCACGTTAACCACAAAGGCTGTTGTCGGGCCGCTGGTGTTCCCGGCGGCGTCGGTGGCGGTGATGGTCAGCGGATGCAGCCCGTCGCTCAGCGCTGGTGTCGGGGTGAAGGACCACGCGCCGCCAGTGGCGGTGACGGTGCCAATCAGCACGCCATTGTCGAAGATTTTCACCGTCGAACCCGCTTCCGCCGTGCCTGAGAGAGTCGGTTGCGCGTCGTTGGTCAGCTGACCGCTGGCCAGGTTGGTCACGGTGCCGACGTCATCGACCACCGTCAGCAGCACTGGGAGCGTCGGGGCGGTGAGGTCAATGCTCAGGACAAACGGTGTGGATGGATCGCTGTTGTTCCCTGCCGCATCGGTGGCCTGGGCGACCAGATTATGCGTGCCTTCGCCAAGCGGAGTGGTCAGGGTCACCGACCAGTTCCCGCTGGCGTCCGCCGTGGTGGTGCCGCGCAGTGTGCTGCCTTCATAGATATTGATGGTCGCGTTCGGCTCACTGGTCCCACTCAGACGCGGCAAGGTGTCATCCGTTGTCTGCCCGCTGCTCAGTGGACCGGTCACGGTGCCGACATCGTCCAGTGCCTGGGTGATAACCGGGGCGAGCGGAGCGACGGTATCCACAATCACCGTGAAGCCCGGCGATGCCACGCTGACGTTGCCCGCCGCATCGGTCGCGGTGGCCGTCCAGGTATGGCTGCCATTGCTCAGGGCGGTTGGCGGGGTGAAGCTCCATGCCCCCGATCCGTTGGCCGTTGCCGTGCCAACCTGCACGCCGTTTTCATAGATGATGATGGTGGCATTGGCCGCCGCCGATCCGTTCAGCTGTGGCCGCGTGTCGTCGGTCGTTTTGCCGTTTAACACCGGGTCAAGAACGGTGCCGACGTCGTCCGTGGCGTTAATAATCAGCGGCGCGGCTGGCGGCTGAGTATCGACCGTCAGCGTGAAGGTGGTATTGGTGGTAGAGGAATTGCCCGCCACATCGGTGGTGCTGATGGTGATGGTGTGCGGGCCGTCGGCGAGCGCTGCCGTTGGGGTGAAGGTCCAGTTCCCCTGCGAGTTGACCACCGCAGTGCCGAACGGTTGTCCGTCGCTGAGCAGGGTGATTGTCGCCCCGATTTCGCCAGTGCCGTTAAAGGTTGGACGGTTGTCATTGGTGCTGCCGCCGTCGTTAATATTCCCTGTAACCGGGCCGACGTCGTCCTGCACCGAGGTGAGCGCCGGTGCCGCAGGCGCGGTGGTATCCACGGTGAAGGAGAAGACCGGGGAGTTCGCTGAAACGTTACCCGCCGCATCGGTGGCATTGATCCTGATGTTGTACACGCCGTCCGCCAGACCGGTTGATGGGATAAAGGTCCAGGTGCCGCCGACGACAACCGCAGTGCCGATTTCGGCGCCGTTATTCAGGATGTGAATGGTGCTGCCGTCAACGCCGGTGCCGGTCAGGGTTGGCGTGGCGTCGTTGGTGAGCTGGCCCGAAGTCAGATTGCCGACCGCGCCGCCCTGCACGTCATCGGCAACGGAGGTGAGCACCGGTACCGCTGGCGGGGTGAGATCGACGATCACCGTGTAGCTGTTAGAGCTGGTGCTGACGTTACCCTGAGGATCGGTCGCGATTACCGTAAAGGTGTGGCTGCCTTCGCCCAGCGGCGTGGTCGGGGTAAAGCTCCAGCCGCCCGAACCGTTGGCAGTGGCGGTGCCAATCTGGGTGTTGCCTTCGAAAATAGCGATGCTGCTGTTGGCTTCCGCCGTGCCTGAAAGGGTCGGCGTGCTGTCGTTGGTCGTACCGCCGGTTGGGACATTTCCGACAACGGTGCCGACGTTATCATCCGCGCCGACGATCACCGGGGTGGTGGAAATGGTATCGACGACAATGTTAAACGCACCCGATGGCAGGCTTGTATTACCTGCAGGATCGGTGGCGGTGATGGTCAGAGCGTGGTTGCCTTCCGCCAGCGCGCCGCCTGGGGTAAAGCTCCAGGTGCCGGTGGAACCGACCACCACAGTGCCAATGGCAGTACCATTGTTGTAGATGGTGATGGTGTCGCCCGGCGTTGCGGTGCCGCTCAGGGTTGGACGGTTATCGTTGGTGGTTTGTCCGTTAGTGAGTGGCCCGGTGCCAGGGCCGACGTCATCGGTGACCGCGCCGAGGGTAGGTGCGTTTGGTGCCGTCAAATCGATGGTGACGGTGGCGGCAGGAGAGAGCCCGCTCGTGGCACCATCAAGGGTTGCCGTGGCCGTGTAATTGTACTGGCCGTTGGTTAACGGGCCCGGCACGGTATAGCTCCAGGTCGTTTCAGTGGCCCCGAGTACAATGGTGGTTAACAGCACTCCATTCTGATAGAGCGATACCGTAGTGCCCGCCTGCGCAGTACCGCTAACTGTTGGCGAAGTATCATCAGAAGTTTTACCCAGAACGTTACCCGTCACTGTGCCGATATCATCGGTAATCGCTGTGATAACGGGCACGTCCGGCAGAGTTTCAGGTGCATCGGTCACAGTCAGAGGGACAGAGGCGCTGTTATTGCCCGCTTCATCCGTGGCCGTCACGCTCAGGGTGGTGGCACTTGTTTGAGCAGGACTCAGGGCGATAGAGAAGCTCCCGCCCGCCCCGGCGACGCCGGTACCGATCACATTGCCACTGCCGTCACGAACGACAACGGTCGCGCCTTCAGTGGTCACCCCGGTGAGCGGAGTGCCCTGAGCGGTAATCGCCAGGCCCGAAGGATTGTCCGGCGCAATAGTATCAACGGTCACGGTCACAGGCGCGCTCGGCGTGGCGTTTCCGGCGGCGTCGGTGGCGGTAACGATAATAGTATGCGGGTTATCGCTCAGCGCCGAACCGTTCGGCAGGGTCAATGTCCAGTTGCCGTTGGCATCCACCGTGGCCTGCTGCGGTGCGCCACCGTCGATAGAGACGGTGATTGTGCTGCCGATCTCGGTTTTCCCGCTGATGGTCGGCGTGCTGTCATTGGTGTACAGCGTACCGTTTACCAGAGTGCTGCTGGAGATGCTGTCAATCTGCGGCGTGGTTGGCGCAACGGTATCCACGGTGATGGTGTAAACCGGGCTGGTGCCGCTGACGTTACCCGCCGCATCGACGGAGGAGGCGGTCAGTTTCAGCGTGCCGTCTGACGCTTCCGGGCTGGTCCAGGTCCAGGTGCCGCCTGTGACAGGAACGCGAGCCACTTCGACGCCGTTGTTATAGATAATCACCGTGTCACCGGTGGTGCCGGTGCCGCTGATGGTTGGGGTGGTGTCTGTCGTTGCCCCCCCGTTCGCTACGGTCCCGGAGGTGATTGCTGGGGTATCAGGAGCCTCGGTATCAACGGTCACCGTAATAACTGGCGATGTGCCTGACACGTTCCCCGCTTCGTCCGTGGCGGTAGTGGTGAAGGCGTGTGTCGTTTGAGTCAGGGCTGTATCTGGCCGCCAGCTCCAGTTGCCGTCGGCACCGACGGTGACGCGACCCACTTCCTGCTTAGGTGCACCGCCCACGCTGTCGTAAATAATGATCACATCGTTGGCTACGCCCGTGCCGCTCAGCACCGGACGCGAATCGTTGGTGCTGCCATTGTTATCGACCGGTCCGGTGATTTGGGTGACGTTATCGGTGACAACCGGTGCTGTCGGCGTCGCTGGCGGATCGGTGTCAATGATGATGGTCACCGGCTGGGATGGCGCACTCTCGTTGCCCGCGCCGTCTTTGTTGGTGACCGTCAGGGCGACATCGTAAGAGCCGTTTGGCAACGCCTGAGTTGGCGTCCAGGTCCAGGTTCCGTTCGGCTGAACGGTGACCACATCGGGCTGTTTGACGCCGTCAATGTAGATAGTCACCGTGTCGCCCGGCGTACCGGAGCCGCTTAAGGTCGGGGTGGTATCACGCGTCGCTTCGCCTGGATTGAGCGCAGCAGGCTGGCCGTCCGGATTAACGGTGACATCCGGGGTATCCGGCGTGGCGGGCGCAATGGTGTCCACCACCAGGCTAAACGGCGGCGAGGCGGTTGAGTTGCCTGCGGAATCCGTGGCGACCACCGTCAGCGAGTGCGTGCCGTTGGTGAGCGGGGTGGTTGGGGTAAAGCTCCAGGTTCCGCCGGTGACAGTGGCGGTTCCCAGCAGGGTGGTGCCATCGTAAACGGTGATAATCGTATTCGGCGGAGCGTTGCCTGAAAGCACTGGACGGGTTTCATCCGTCGGTGTGCCGCTGGTGACCGGGCCAGTGACGCTGCCGGTGTTGTCGGTGACTGTCGCGATAGACGGGGCCGGTGGCGGCGCGGTATCGACGATGATCTCAAACCCGTTCGAAGGGGAGCCGACGTTCCCGGCCTTATCAATGGCTACAGCGGTGAGTGTGTGCGGGCCGCCTTCCGGGAGCGCCAGCGTCGGGGTAAAGGTCCAGGAACCGCCATCGCTGACCACAGCGGTGCCGATCTGCACGCCGTCAAGACGCACGCTGATTGTCGCTCCTGGCTCGCCCGTGCCGTTGAGCGTCGGACGAGAGTCGTTGGTGGTTTCTCCCGTATCGAGCGGGCCGGTTCTGCCTGGAACATCGTCAACCACTGAGGTAATGACCGGTGCGGCAGGGACTACGCTGTCGACAGTAATGCTCCAGCTGTTCGAGGTGCCGCTGGCATTCCCGGCAGCGTCAATGGCGGTGGCAGTCAGAACATGCCCGCCCTCGCGCAGGTGCACCGACGGCGTGTATTCCCAGATGCCGTTTTGAGGAATGATCAGCGTACCGATTTGGTCTGACCCGCTGTAAATATAGAGCCGGGTGCCAGCCTCGCCTGTCCCATGAATAGTCGGGTTAGAGTCGTTAGTCAGGCCGTTATTCGCGATGTCACCGATTCCGTTGGCCACGTCGTCATACACCGACGTGATCACCGGCGCTTGCGGTGGGGTGATATCAGGGGCATCGACCGACGCCGTTGGCCCGGTGTTGCCCGCGTGATCCGTCGCATCGGCGGTCAGCTTCTCGCCGTTAAGCTGCGGCGGGGAGATAGTGACGGTAAAGTCGCCGTTATCGCCCGCCGTGGCGTGACCAATCTCCACGCCATCCGGACCTTTAATGCTGACGGTGCTGCCCGGTTCGGCGGTGCCGGTAACGGTGGTCCCGTCATCCGAGACATCCAGGTTATCCGGTGCCAGCGGTTTGGTGGTGTCAGGCGCATCAGCGTGACCTGGCTGGCTGTCATTCCCCGTTGGATCGCTGGCGATCACCTGCAACACTTCGCCGTTGGTTTGTGGCGGATCGATAGGTACGGTGAAATGGCCGTTAGCATCGGTGGTGCCGGAACCGATCACGCCGCCAGCAGGATCTTTAACGGTGACGGTGCTGTTTGGCTCGGCGCTACCGCTGACGCTGGCTCCGTCTCCGGCGACGGTCAATCCGGTTGGCGGATTCGGAGCGATGTTGTCAACGGCGATAGCTGTAGCAGGAATACTGGCGTTCCCGGCGGCGTCCGAGGCGATGACCGAAATGGTTTGGCCGTTGGTCTGCGCAGGGCTGAGCGCAATGGTGAAGTTGCCGCTGCCATCTGCCGTGCCTGTCCAGCTCTGACCCGTGCCGTTGGTAATGGTAATGGTGCTGTTCGGTTCAGCAGTACCGGTTATCTGGGTGCCTGCCGGGTTGAGGGTGATCGCAGGCTGGCCTGGTGCTACGGTATCGACAATAAAGTTGATGGCCTGCGACAAGCCGCTCGGGTTCCCGGCAGCGTCGATTTCACGCACCGTGACCGAGTGCGGGCCTTCGGAAAGTGGGCCATTCGGAGCCACACTCCACAAGCCGTTCGTGCCGACGGTCACTCTGCCGACTTCCACGCCGTTATCGTAAATAATAATCGTGCTGCCCGGATCGCCCCGACCGGTCAGACGCGGCTGGCTGGCATCGGTGGTCTGGCCCGCGGAAACCGCACCGCGGATCGAGCCGACTTCATCATTGACCACAAAAGCGGACGGCGCAGCAGGCGCGGTGATATCAACGGTAATGTTAAAGCCCGGCGAGGCAGCGCTGGTATTGCCCGCCACGTCTGTGGCGCGCACCGTAATCTGGTGGCTGCCTTCACTCAAATTGACTGACGGGGTAAAGCTCCAGTTGCCGTTTCCGGCGGCAGTTACCGTGCCGATTGCGATGCCGTTATCGTAAATCGTAACCGTTGAACCCGCTTCAGCGGTGCCAGTAAACTGTGGGCGCTGATCGTTGGTGCTGCCGCCGTTGTTGAGCGGCCCGGTGACCGGGTCGACGTCATCGGTGACACTGGAAATCACCGGTGCCGTAGGCGCAACCGTATCGACCACAATGGTGATCCCGGCTGACGGCGCGCTGGTGTGGCCTGCCGCATCAGTGGCGGTAGAGGTCAGGGTATGGCTGCCGTTGGACAGCGCATTCGGTGGGGTAAAGCTCCAGTTGCCCTTGGCATCCACGGTTGTGGTGCCGATTTTGGTGCCGTTATCGAAGAGGGTGATGGTGGTTCCCGCTTCGCCAATGCCGCTCAGCGTCGGACGGGCATCATCGGTGCGCTGGCCATTTTCCAGCGGACCGGTTTCGCCCCCGACATCGTCGTTGACAATCAAAATGTCCGGCGCATCAGGTGTGGTCAGGTCAGGCGCGGTGACGTGGCCCTCTTTGCTGACGTTACCGGATGAGTCGGTGGCGGTTGCAGTAAGCTGCTCGCCGTTGGTTAACGGCGTACCCAGTTCGATGGTGAACTTCCCGTCGCTGCCGGTTTTCCCGGTGCCGACCAGATTCCCGTTGGCATCTTTTAAGGTGATGGTACTGTTGGGTTCTGCGGTCCCGGTCACGGTGTTACCGTCCGGCGAGAATTGCAGATTGGTCGGTGCGTTAGGTGGTGTGGTATCAGGGTCCGACGGGTTGCCTGGATTGCCGGGATTACCCGAGTTATTGTCATCACCGCCACCACCGCCGCCACCACCACCGCCTGCGGCAAGGGCTATCCCGCCTGCGACGGCGACGCCACCCAGCACCCACGGCCAGATGGCTGCGCCGCCGTTATCGCCAGAGGCCCCCATCAGTACATCCGTCGAGGCAATCGCTTCGTAATGCTCGGCGGCGGTCGGGTCTTCAATCCACCATAGCGCGCCGTTGCCTTCCTGCAACACCAGTTGGCTCTCGCCCTGCGCATCGCCGTGGTAAAAGTTTTTCAGGGTAATGACTTCGCCTGAGTGCAGGCTCACGATCAGATCGTTGCCGCTGCGCGTGTAGTGGGAAATGTCGGCCCGGCCGACGTGAAGCTTCACGATTGAGGAGTGATCCAGAGTAACCTGAGTGCCTTCGGTGGTGGTTTCCACGCCAGTAAGTTTCGAGATAACAGAGATTTGGCTCATATAGATGACTCCCAACAGATTTTTATTGAAATGGCGTGCAAGATGAGGCCATATAATTTCTGTGGGTAAAGAGCGCCCCCGGCGGAGTCGCTATTTATTTGAAATAGTGCTCACCGTCCTTTTCTTCAGAGCGATCGATGCCCGCCAACAAATAGGGTGGCAACATCAGATGAATCAATTTATTTGATTGTGTTTTGCTTGTATTCGACGTTTTTTGTGTTATATAAAGCCCTGTGATTTATAGAGATATTAATTAAACGGTCTAAAAATGATATAGCTATAAATAGCGTAATATGCAAATGAAGCGCCAGTAACCACCCGTTAACCTCTTCTGAATTGAATAATCTCACACAGGTTTATATATAGATTAAATGCCTTCAAGGCCGCGCTGTGCATGGCTTCTGTGGTTTTTTCTTCTTTGCGGGTTCGACAGGGTTATTAAGAAAGAGGATGAATATATTTGAGTTTTTATAATGTAAATAAATAGTCAGTTAAGAAGTGCTAAAGCGTTATTTCAGGATGGGTAAATCATCACTTATAAGATATATTATGTTTGTGACCGAATTAAAAATAAAACTGGCGTGGGCTAAATAATGTGCTAGTTGGGGCGGTAATTAATGCGGAATTAATTCTTGATTGAATCTATCGCTTTCCATTATCCGATGGCATACGCCTTAAGTATGATTTTCGGTATCGATAAATGATGCACAGACTCCGAATAGAACAGGGTGCTCAGGCGTTTACTCTTCGTTCACCTGACCATCACTGACCCAGGAGTAGAAAATGAACGCTAACGCATCTTTCCCGCTTTCCCGCACCCTTGCGATTCCGGTGCTGTTATTTTGTTTGCAGGCCCCGCAGGCTTTCGCGATGGGCAATAATGATACTGAAAGCAAGACGCCAGACTGTCCATCAGGGCAAGTCTATGACAGCGTGAGCAAGAAATGTGTGCCGGAGAAAACCAGCAGCCTCAGCGATGAGGACAAAACCAACTATGCGTATCATCTCGCGAAAAAAGGCGAGTATCAGGCGGCACTGAATCTGCTGGATTCGCTGAAAAATGCCAATACGGCAGAGGCGTGGAATTATCGCGGCTATGCGACGCGAAAACTGGGACGCACGGATGAAGGCATCGGCTATTACCAGCGCTCGCTTGCCCTGCAGCCTAACTATGCCAAAGCCCGTGAGTACTTGGGTGAAGCATGGATGGTGAAAGGTCGCCCGGATCTGGCGAAAGAACAACTGAAAGTAATTGCCGGTATTTGCGGTCAGAATTGCGAGGAGTATCGCGATTTGCAGGCCGCGATTGACGGGCATCCGGAATCCTGACATCAGCGAGAGGGCAAAAAAATCGCAACCAGTGACGTTCGCCAGCAGCTGGCGGCACATCTGACGCGCCTCTGGCGCTACGGGCTGGTGCTGTCGCGAAGTCGAGATATGGCTGAAGAGCTGGTCCAGTCGACCTGTGTTCGCGCGCTTGAAAGGAGCGCGCAATACACGCCTGGCACCCGAATTGACAGATGGCTGTTCTCGATTCTGCATTCGATCTGGATTTCCGATCTGCGCGCCCGCCAGGTTCGTCAGGGGCAGGGTTTTGTGCCGGGCGAAGAGCTTATTGCGCCTGATACACATACGCGGGATGAGGAACGCATTCATTTTCAGCAAATCATGCAGCGGGTGAATAATCTTCCTGAAGCCCAGCGCAACACGCTGTTTTTAGTTTATGTCGAAGGATTTACCTATCAGGAAGCGGCGGACACACTAGCGGTCCCCATCGGCACCATTATGAGCCGACTGGCCACGGCGAGGGCAACGCTTGCAAAAACAGTGGATGCCCGCCCTGCGGCAAAGGAGAAACGCTCTTGAAATCGTTACGATTTACTCCCCCTTATCACGATGATGCGATAGTCGCCTGGTTGGACGGTGAGATGGACAGTGCCGACGCCCGCGCTTTCGAAGAGCAACTTAACGTTGACGCGTTTCTGAGCGCACGAACGACCGAGCTGAAGAATAGCCATCAGGATTATCAACGCGCCTTTGCCCCGTTGCTGGATGACGCGCCTTCGGCTCGCATGCAGCAATGCCTGGACAAATATCTGGCAGAAAGCCCCGTATCCCGTCCCGGCGTGAGTCGCCGCGCGCTTATCGCTGCCTCAGTGAGTTTTCTGGTTATCGGCTCGGGTCTGGGCTATCTGGTGAGGCCATCGGGCGAAGCACGCGATGAAAACGCGCATATCCGCGATCTTGAAGCCCAGTATATGTCGCTCTACAGCGCTGAAACCTTGCTGGATGTCGACAGTTCGCAGCCCGTCATTGCCCGAGGGATCGCGCGTACCGCCGAGGATATCGGTCTGAAAGTGAGTGAGCAGCAGCTGATGCTGCACAATGCCGAGTTGAAGATGATCCGAATGCTGCGCTATGACAGCACCTCTATCGCCCAGATTGTCTGGATGCATGCGGATTTTGGGCCGATGGCGCTGTGTATTTCGCCGCTTGAGCAGAGCAATGATGCAGAGATTCAGAATGAGCAACGGCACAGTATGAATATTGCCTGGTGGAAAAGTCGGAGCTATCAGTTTGTGCTGATTGGCCGCAATCCGACGGCGCAGCTGGAAGCCAGTGCGCGTCAATTGCAGTCTGTGTTGTCATGACGCGGAGCGGGCAATGGCCTGGATCTCAATTTTAATGGCGATACGGTCATCCACCACCAGGGCGAATTTGTCCATATGATACGCGGATCGTGAGATGGCTGTGGTGGCGTGAAGCGATATGGATTCATCCATTTTGTGTTCTTCCAGCGTCGCTTCCAGAATCACCGGGCGCTGGATATCTTTGACTTTCAGTGTGCCAAATACCCGAAAGCGCCCGCCACTCAGCGCCACCACGCGGGTGCTGCTGAACTGAATATTGGGATAGCGGCTGGCATCGAAAAACATGTCGCTCTTCAGCTGCCAGGTGAGCAAGCTGTTGGATGCGACCAGCGTAGAGACAGGGATGGTGACGTTGATACGATCGCTAAATTCATTCTCTGGATCTAGGGTCACATCCCCCGTGACACCATCGAGGTTCGCCCAGGACAGAATGCCGCCGAACGCATGCCATGAAAGGGTAATCGGAGTTCTATCGGTATTGATGGCGTAACTCACCGGCTGCGCGTAAAGGGCAGGGGAGAGCAGGGCGAGCGCAAATATCAAAGGACGAATCATCGGGCAGATCTCCAGTATGCGGGCAAGGGGTAAACGCGCGGGGAGGGAGATTTATTCGGGAGGAAGGGGGAAATGATCAGCCGGTGTAGTCAGGCGGCACAGCCGTTTTCCGCCGGATGGCGGCTGCGCCTTATCCGGCCTACGGTTCGAGTCGTTGTCGTTGTAGGCCCGGTAAGCGCAGCGCCACCGGGCAATTCAGGCCGCAGCGGCCTACAAATAAAAAAGGCCGCGATGGCGGCCTTTTCGGGGGGAGATAACTTACTCAGTGACTTTCTTTTCCAGCGACGCTGCGCCTTCTTTGGTCTTGTTCCAGCCTTTCTCCGTCCCTTCTTTGGTGGCATCCCAGCCCTTCTCGGTGCCTTCTTTGGTTTTATGCCAGGCTTTCTGGGAATCTTCACTCACCTTGCTGCCAAAGCTCTCGCTTTTGCCTTCCGCAGCGTGCTGAGATTTAAGCTTCAGCTCTTCACCTTTGTTCTGCTCTTCGTGCAGTTTTTGCTTCGCGTCATTGGCATTCGCTTTCGCGGCGGCAACAGTATCGTCGGTTGCGTGTGTGGTTGCGGCAAAAACAGGAGAAGCCAGCAGAAGTGCAGATAATGCGATGATTGTCTTTTTCATAATATCCTCAATTAACGTTATTCATGTTATGAGCGTGATTCAGCATGGCACGAGCGAAGCGGCATGGCTCTAGGAAAAAACTGTATTAGATCAATGGTCGATTTCTATCCATCGTGTGAATACCTTCTGCAAGACCGGAGTTTCACAATTACAGACGTCCGTCACGACATCAGTGATATTGGCTACGTTGGGGTAGTCGTTATGCGCTAAAGTGAGAAAAGTTGAGGGTAAGCGTGGGTAAGAAACATTTATGGCAGCGAGCATCGATTATCAGATAGAAAAATACCAATTTATCGAAGTCAATGAACCTGATCACCTCTCCCGTCAGTGGGCGGAAGTGCTTGAACAGTGTCGGCAGGCAAAAGCGGGAAGTGAGGCTCGATTGTACCTTGCTTTGCAACATGTGGACTATGTGACGAGCTTTGAGCTTCCCTTCCGCCTTCAGCTGATCCGCGCTCCGCAGATCATCGATCTTTTGCGCAGCGAACTTACGCTCAATCGTAAACCAGTCACAATCAGTGATAATCGTTATGGCTGTGTTTATACCCTGAAATCCGACCTCAGCAGCATACCGGATGCGTTCCGCTATCAATTTTCAAATCGTATACGCCGAATCGCGTCAGAAGGGCTCACAACAGGGCCGTTCCAGCAGATCGCGAAACAGGTCAAAGCCCCGCGCCAACGTCTGAAACTCGCGCTGGAAGCCGGTTTGCAAGTCACGGCGCTTGATGGTCTATTCTGGTTCGGGATGCAGCGTATTGCCGCCGACGTCTCGACGCTGAGAAAATCCGGTATGCGAATTTCCACCACGGAAGTAGAGGCTAGCGACACGCTGACGGGGACGACTCGACGCGTTCCAGCATACAAGCGAGTGGAATAGCAGCCACAAAAAAGCCCGCAGGGCTTGCGCCGTGCGGGCTTTCAGGACTTCGTATCAGGCTCTGGTGACCATCTACAAAGAATTTTGGTGGGCTGGGGGAATCTGAATAATTTTTTTATACATCTAATAATAAAGAGCTTTTTCCAATTCAGGTTTCTGGTGTGTACCTAAACGTGTACCAATTATGGAAAGTCATCGAAGCTCTGGCTTTCCTTGTGAAATACTTTTCATCGTGTTTGATAAAATTTTGTGGTTTTGAATTTAGCGAAAAAAACTTTTTTTACCGAAAACTGTTCACAGTGTTCACTCGCCATTATTTTTCATTTATTTCAGTCACATACAAGGTGAACAGTCCGTGAACAGTGAACACTTTACTGTTCACTTTCCGGGATTACAGGTAGAAAAAGACCGGCTGATGCCGGTCGGGGTAGGTTATGTTGCTGTGGTTTCTTCGCACCGGGGCAGCCAGTCGGCGTTGCTTTCGTCCCTGAGGGTGAGGTTGGTCTGCATCCCCTGATTTGTCCGGCGCTTGTCGTAATTCAGCCCGTACTCTTTCAGCATCGATGACAGCCCTTTGCCAAACATGGTGAGGCTGAGCGTGTTCTTGTAGCCGTGCGCCTCCATATAGACCAGATAGGCGTGATACAGATACAGGCGCGGCTGTCGCGGGACAATATTCGCATTCCCCATATACATTCCCTCTGGCTCGGGCAACGCCTCAAGGTAGCCGCAAAAATCGAACGTCGGATCAGCGTCGCGCTTGATACTGAGTGCCTCGTCGGAGTTCTGCTGTGACTGGAGCAATGCGCGCGCGGTCATCGGATCGCTGAACTGCTGCATAAGCTGGCGAACAATCACGGCCAGCTCGCGTGCGATTTTATCCCTGAGCTGCGGGTCGCGCTCCTCCGGGGCGATTTGCTCCGGGAAGTGGATGATGACCCGGCGACGGGACACACCGCCGCTGCGGTCAGTGAAGCGCATCGGGTTATTGTTCACGGCCAGAATCACCGCCGGGATATAAGCCGAATAGGCATCGCGGTATTTCGGGTCAACCGACACGGCATCGCCGCCGGTGATGGCTTTAAGTCCCGCGCCGTCCCCGCTCCACTTCTCCTGGTCAGGCAGGCGTATCAGCGAGAAGCCAATCAGCGCCGCGCGCTCACGTGGTGATTCCAGCGTCTCGATGGTCGCTGACGTGGCGTTGTCCTCCCCGGCGAGCATGGTCGCAATTTCGGCCAGAATACTTTTTCCGCTCCCGCCGGGTCCGGTCACTTCGAGAAAGAGCTGCCAGTCGTAGCGGTTCGCCAGCACCATAAACAGCGCGGCGAGTATCACGTTACGTTTTTCAGCGTTGCCGCTGGCCGCACGGTCGAGCCAGCGCCAGAAGTTTGGCGCGTGGGTTTCCAGCGTTTCGCCCTCCACCGGCGGGGTAAAATCCACGTCGCACAGGGTGCGCAGCCAGTGCGATTTGCTGTGCGGACTGAATACGCCGGTGAGGGTATCGAGCACGCCGTTGCGAAAACCAATCAGACGGCGCGCCGGGGCGGCCTGCTGCGGAATAATCAGTTTCAGGGTGTCGACCACGGAGGCGATTCGCCCCGACGAGAACGGGGCGCGCAGGCGCTGGAACAGCCCGGCCACATCTCGGGCAAAGTCCGACGGCGGGATGATTTTCCATGTCCCGGCTTCATAGCGGGAGAGGAGCTGGCCGTTCGCATCCACGGCCAGCGCTTCGCCGTAATGCTCATGCACCCGCATCGCTTTTTCACTGGTGCTCATGGCGGTAAATTCTGCCTCACTCATGGTGTCGAACGGGCTTTGCGCCGCTGGCCGTATGGCACCGTAAATCGCTTTGCGCGTGGCGTCCTCGCCCTGCTGCATAAACGCATCATTCCAGTCACCAAATACCGGCGGGAGGGCAACGATTCCCTTACAGGCCTGTGCGGCCGCTACGGCTTTCGTCTGGCCGTTCCCGCTGAGGTCGCGGTCGGCGGCGAGCACAATCTGACAGGCCGGGTGCTGACGCCGGGCAAGGCTCGCCAGAGAAAGAAGGTTCACGGACGAGAGCGCCACCATCACGGTTTCGCCGGTCAGGTGATGCACGGTGAGCGCGGTCGCGTAACCCTCCGCTATCCACAGGCGTTTTCCCGCTTCTTTTTTCCCTTCAATAAGATGATACGCCCCTTTTACCTGCCCCCCTTTCAGGGTGCGTTTAAGCCCCTCAGCGTTAATAAGCTGGACATTAACCAGTGCGCCGGTCTCGTCCTTCAGCGGTACGATGACATCACCGGCGCGGAACGTCACGCCGCCGGTTTTGTGCGTGGTAGTCAGCGTCAGGCATTCCCGCGCGGGAAAGCCCTTGCGGATCAGGTAGGCGTTGCAGGTGGTCGTGCGCGCTTTGTCCATCAGTGACGCGGCAAGCGCGGCAGCGGCTTTGTGGCTGGCGTCGGTTTCGGCCTCAGTGGCCGCAATCACCTCCGGGGCAACCGGCGGCAGGCTACCTGTCAGGGCGCTCACTTTCCCGGCGGCCTCAGTGGACGACACACCGAACACCTTTTCGACCAGCTTCAGCCCGTCACCCGCGCCGCACTGGTTGCAGAACCACGTCCCGCGCCCCTCTTTATCATCAAAGCGAAAGCGGTCAGAGCCGCCGCACACCGGACAGGCCTGATGCCGGTTTTTAATCACCTTCACACCCAGCGCCGGGAGAATGCGCGGCCAGTGGCCGCACGCCTGTTTTACGGTTTCGGTTACGTTCATTTTCATTGTTATTTTCTCCCTCAGTGCACAACCGGCGCGGCGATATGACGGGCGCAGAGTTCATCCATGACGGCCATCCCCAGAAAAGACAGCGACGGCGCGGCTTTCAGTGGTCCGGCTTCCATTAAATCTTCCAGTAACGCACAGGCAATCTGACGGCCTTTTTCCTCGCCATGCTGGCGCATATAAAAACCCTCCAGCTCGGCGGCCATGGCAGTTTCCAGCGCATCGAGGGAGAGCTGCGGGTAGCGGTGCTGACGGGCGCACAAATTCAGCCAGGCACAGGCGACGGCACGACGATACAGGGCGGCGCGTAATACAGGCGGTAAGGGCTTTTTCATGCGTTATCCTCCCCGCTCAGCCAGCGCTGGCCACAGCGGTCGACCACGCCGTCGAGCTGGACGGTCATAAGGTAAATCACCGAGGCGAGCTGCGACGGGTGCGCCGGGTCACGGCGAACCGTCGCACTCTCTGTTTCCTGCATCATATCGCCGACGAACTGGCCGACATTGCGGAGGTGCTCCAGACATTCGAGGTCATTCTGACTGAACGCGGCAAGGCGCTCTTTTTGTATTAAGGCCGGGGTATTAACAGGCATGATTCCGTCTCCTGAGCACGTGCGTATCCCTGCGCAGATACGCACATTTTATTTTTGGGTGTCGTTTTTAATTACAGATAATGGCGGTAGCTGTTATCCGGTTTAATTTCTGTTTCCGCAGCGAAATGATTCCGCCATTTGCGCGCCACCGGCGCTGGCCGTCTGGCCGGGGAAATATCGCCCGGATAAATATCGATATTACGCGCCCGGTATTTCTGTAATTCCGGGTCGGCGGCGATTTCGCGTAAAACGGCGTGACGGTTATCAGGGCTGCGCTTAAATAAATCGGGGCGCTCGCAGGTAAAGTCCCGCAAAAAACGACCGAGTGGTATTTCTGCCATTTTGCCACCGGCAATAATACGAATAAGAATGGTGTAGGTGCGCCGGTACGGATTCCAGACCAGCCCCGGACAACGGTACGGCATATCCCACGGTATACCGTCGGCCAGCACGACCGACACCACCACGTCAGGAAAGCCTGAACATCGGTATTTTTCACCCGGCTGAGGGAAGTCAAACATGGTGCTCACCTCCATTCACTGACGGCGCGATAAAATCCCGACACAGCCCCTTGGCCTTGAGTTCTTCCAGAACGTGACTGATATCTTCGTGCACGTAACTCAGGATTTGAGGGGTATAAAGCTGGCTGAGTCCGTTAATCTCATGGCGTCTTAAATCACTGCCGAAATAATGCAGGGTTTCACAGGCGCGATTGAGTTTATGAAACGATTCGAGACTCAGGTGCTCACTGATGGTGCTGAGGCTGTCACGACACGCTGAGGCGGTCTGAGGGGCAGACTGATTATGCATGGCGCACCTCAGCAACCGGCAGACGGGCGGCAAAGGAAAGCACGTAGTCACGAACGAGAGAGAGACGGGCTGTCTGTTCGTCACCGGCAACGGTGCGGAGCATACAGATACGGGGCTTGCGATCTGCGCGGCGAACGGCGGCAAACACAAAGATAAATTCTGAGTGTGACTGTGTGAGGGTTGTAGCCATTTGGGCAACCTCCTGTGAATAGCGGTTAACGCCACCACCGGAGCTGCAAATCTCATTGGTGGTGACCCGAACAGGGTTTGCAGTACCGGCTTCACAGAATACCGGCCAGTCCGAAGACTGCCCCACTCGAGCCACCATTATTTGACTGGAACCACGGTGTAAACACCACAGCCCGAAATATAGGTGTGCCTGAGCTACGACGTAAAAAAACACGCAAGGCGCGTGTTGTGTCGCCTGTGAATTACACGGGCTGCAAATCCCGGCTGCCGATTTTGCGACAGCAGGAAAACTGTACCAGGAAACACACAACAGATGCAAGCCAGAAAAAGGGGCTTTTTGAAAACGTGTCTGATTCATGCGTCGCATTTCCGGTTGCGGTGAGCGATGCGCTCCACCATCCACGCGGTCACTTCGGACTGGAGCCAGGCGACGTTTTTCCCCCCGAGGTTAACCTGTGCCGGGAACGCATCACGGGCGATCAAATCGTAGAGGGTGGAACGGGATAAGCCGCACTGATGGAGCACTTCCGGGAGGCGTAAAAAACGCTCCTGAGTCGGGGCTGAAACTGGCATTAAATGTGCGCCAGAGAGGGAAGTTGGTACTGATAAAGCCGTGTGCATAACGCTACCTCATTAATATCCACAGAGATCCGAACTTATCCGTCCGGAATCGGGTAGCTCTCTATTTTGTGAATATTTTCCCTGAATGCAACAAGGGAGAATTGTGTAAGAGTTCAAACTACACGGATGAATTTTATACGAAAAAAGTTCGAATGGTCTTTAGTGGTCTCTAGTGGTCTTGAGTGGAGACAGATATACCCTTTTGTTTCGTAAAAAGGAGGATTCTCTATTTATTAATAGGTATAAACCATCAAAAAGAGAAATGCGTTATATCCACTCAGTGAACAGTAGTGAACAGTAGTGAACAGTCGGTGAACACTTCACTCTCAACTGTTCACCTCTTAACTTACTGTATTAACTGTATTTCTATATTCAGTGAACAGTAGTGAATAGTTAATACTAAAAAAACAAACAGAGAGGGTGGTTTTCCTGCGACCTTTCTCTGGCAAGCCTGCTTTTGAAAGTCCCGTCTGTGCCATTCCTGCCACAACGGCAATGAGTCGAGTTGTTGTGTGGCGCACGGCAGAATCTCCTCAACCTGACACGTCTGAGGAGACACACAATGAGCACCACCACTATCCCTGATTACCTGAAACCGGCATTCCGGAAACTGGACGCGGCCAGAGCCGCCCATCTTGAAAACGCCCGTCAGATGGATGACACCACCACAGCGATGACCCGAACCGCCGAACAGAAAGCGGAGCTTGAAAAGGAAAGCGGCAGCGAGACCAGCGGATGGCGCGCGGCATTCCGTGCCGGTGGGGCATTGCTGACGGATGAGCTGAAACAGCAGCATCTGGCGCGTGTGGCTTCCCGTGAGCTGGCGCAGGAATGCGACAGGCTGGCTGAGGTACTGGCTTATGACAAAGACCGCCTGAAAGGCTCCTGTGACATCACGGCCAGAGAATACCGTCAGGCGCATCACAATGTGCTGAGCGAGTATGCCGGAAAAGAGCTGGATAATGCGCTGCGTGATACATGCGGGGCGCTTGTCCGGGCGATGAAACTGAAAATGCTGGCGCTGGGGAACCCGCTCGCGAACACCGTCGGGATTCAGGGCTATGTCGAACCCGATAAAGCGGTCATGCAGGAAGTGAAAACGTGGCTTGAGCGTGCGGTGAAGGACTGTCACATTCGTCTGGTGGATGAGCCGGTGCTGTTTAAAGCCGGGCTGTCGGCTGAGACACTGGCGCACATGAATTACGGCGTGGCAGTGACCAACGGTCAGCGTCAGACCTACTTTAACAAACTGCGTGAGCGTGAAGCTAACCTGAAAGCGCGGGGGCTGCTGGAATGATGCACTGTCCGTTCTGCAAAAAAGCGGCGCATGCGCGTACAAGCCGGTATCTCTCGGATAACGTCAAACAGCGCTACCACCAGTGCACCAATATCGAATGCTCATCCACTTTTCGCAGCATCGAGTCGATTGAAGAAATTATCCGGTTACCGCCTGAAAGCTTTAAACCTCAGACCCAGCCGGATATCCCGATGTCGCCCCGTATGGTAAAGGGTTGCTACAGCTCACCGTTCCGCCATAATCAGGAGAAACGCCCGTGACCACCGTGACATTACAGCAGGCTTTTGAAGACTGCCTGAAGAATAAAGCTGCCTGGCTGAACCGTAAACAGGAGCTGGCCGGGGCTGAACAGGAATACCGCGAACTCACTGCCACCGGTAATGACAGCCGCGCCCGGAGTCTGCAAACCCTGCGCGAGATTATCGACGTGAAAACGTGGGAAATTAATCAGGCGGCCGGTCGCTATATTCGCTCGCATGAGAACGTGCAGCGCATCAGTATCCGTGACCGGCTGAATGATTTTATGCAGGCGCACGGTGCAGAGCTGGCCGCCGCGCTTGCGCCTGAATTAATGGCTTATAACAGCCAGAATCCCGCCGTCACACGCTGCGTGATGCAGCATTCAGTCGATTACCTGCGTGAAGCGCTGACGGTGTGGCTGGCCGCCGGTGAAAAAATTAATTATTGCGCACAGGATAATGACATTTTAACGGCCATCGGATTCAGGCCTGACGCGGCTTCACGGGATGATAATCGTGAAAAATATACACCCGCACAAAACCAGAATTACGTGAATAAACGTGCAGAACTGGCCGGGCAGTAGCCCGTCAGAAAATCCCCGTAAATCCCGCCAATTCCCCCGAATTAAGCCATGCATGCGTAAGGTGCATGGTTTTGCATGCGTTTTCACATCCCCGCCTCCCTCGCCAGCACCAGCTCTGGCGCGGCCTGAGACTGCTGATGCACCTGCATTAAAAGCGACCCTTTAAGCGTGCAGGCGTGGCGGGGAGAGCATTGCGCGCTTATGACACTAACTCATTCTTTTTCTTTTTCTTAGTCTTTTGTAGTTTTGCCGCATTCAGTGGGAACTTATCTGGATTAGATAAAATTATGGATTGAACAGTTTCCTTGTCATCAGCTTTCCAGCGAGAGAAGTTGAAATTCTGTTTATCAAGCCAATTAGAAAGGCTGATAGATTCGACCGCATATGGAAATAGCCGGATGATTGTTCGGTTGATCAAATTTTTATCAGAATCTTGTAATGATATTACATCACCAAATTTCTCAATTAATAAAATCTGTTTTTTGATATCAAAATCTCTTTGATAAATAAGGTCGGTTAAATTATCTAGGGTTAATCTTTTTTCTTTTTCCGTTAGGACGTTAAATATCAGGCGGGAATTCACGTCTTTAATAATTTCATTGTGCGGAGTCTCAGTGAACCACCATGTAAATATCTCGCTGCCATTCCTCAATAGACTTATAGAGTTCTCAGCACAGTATTTTATAATGCTTTTAAGATTGCTTTCAAGTTTAAGGAACATTGCGTGCATATCCGTCGTGACTGAAAGCTTTTCTTTTGCGACATCTATCAATGCCTTATGAGATAGTGGAAGTTTTGTAGATGCCAATAGATCATCAATAAATAAAGCATCCATGTTATCGATACTACATTTTTGTTTGTCTTTGATTGTTTTGGAACATGGTAAATCCCATCCACTGAAGAATGACAATGTAATATCAGAACCGTAGTAAGCGGCTAAAATTGAGTAGCTGGTTTTAATGAAACTACTAATATTTATTCTTGAAACTTTTTGGTTGTCCAATATTAATCTAACAGGTTCTAAAACATAGTTAGTTATTTCAGTATCGTTGAGGGACTGAATGATATTTTCAAAGGAAGTGCTAAATAACAGGTAGTTGTACAAGGTTTCTTTGAAAATGGAGTCTTCAAATATGCTTTCATCGATTGAATTATTAATGATAACACTGCTGATGTCATAAGTTTTAGATTCGATAGCATTTAAAATGAAAAAACATAAAAAGTTTGCAGTGTGGTCTTCTCTTAGTGTATCTAGAGCACTTGCCACATTTGAAAGGTTCTTTTTATGATATGAGTTTGATAACAGTAATAGGTTGGCGTCTCTTAAACTCAGATCGGTTTCATCTTTTTCAAATGATATTGCAAGTGCCTCAGCTTCATGAAATGCCTTAGAATTTATCTGTGTTGTTAATGCTTCTAAATCAATTCGTAACCTCGAAATATAGAAGTGGTCGAATATGTTGAAGTTGGGGATTTTAGAGATTAAACAATGAAGGGATTTTACTAATTCACTTTCATTAAGTTGTATCGTATTGAGCAGCAGGTTAGGACAATCAAATATATGCTCATAAAGGACATTGCCAAAGAAGTCACCTGATAGGTTATTCATTGAACTAAGATAATTAGATACTAATTGTTCTTCATCTATAGCACAAAAACTATTAGCAATCTTTATAGTATTTTCACAGTTATCTAATCCAATTTCACCGATCTCGTTACGTAAATATTTTTCATTGTAAGATGTGATTGAGTCTAATATGTGCGATCGAATGTTTGTGAAATATGTTCCTCGGAAATCGATATTTTTCCCATTAAGTTTCTCTAATGACCGAATTAAATCTAAATCGAGGGTTTTTTTCTCAATTGTGAGTTCTTTAGTGTTTAGTGCTTTAACAACATCATTAATAATATTTTGACTTATCACAAGATGATTATCATCGGTTTCTGAGAGGATTTTTATCCACTTTGTTGGTTCAGTTTTATCTAATGCTGCTTTCCAAAGCGAATCGAAACCATAGGTATCAGTTAAGCGGAAAAAGTCGATGGCATTTTCTTGATTTATGGCAACTAGCAATGGTTCGACTATTAATTCACTTTTGGCTAAGTTTTCATTTGTTTGAAAATGCAAGCATAAAATGTCTTCGAGCCAACTATTTTTATTGTTTTCATATAGTCTTTGTAACTGAGGGAAGCTTAAAGAATATTTTTTATAGTACTCATCAGAAACATTGTGTAATTTCAAAAAATCATCAACATTCTCGCTTTCATAATTTAAAGTTGCCCAAGAGAAAGGGTTGCTATTATATCTGCAAGCGAGTAAATAAAAAGATGCTGCTATTGGAGAAACTGTTTTGGGTGTTGTGAAAACACTGATATTTATATCATTAATAAGTCTTTTTAAAAAACGAGGGGTAACTTGTTTGTAATTGGCAGGAAGCCATGTTTCTATTAATTGAGATATTTCTTTTGACTGATTAATGTAATTGCTAGAAAAGGTCTCTTTCCAAAAATAATCGAAGGCGCTTCTCCAACCCGTAGAAATTATCGGAGGCACTCTAAACGTTACTGGTAACCTCTTTGACAAAAACTCCATACCTTCTTCTCCATTATTATCTTTATCTGAAAGAGATTTGGATAGATGTTCTGCTGAGTATGGTATTATTATTTTTAATTTAGAATTTGAGTTGTGCGTTATTAGTTCAATGTCGCTCCATATCTCCTTAACCTTTTCTTTCGAGACACGGTCAAGATTATCAATTATTAATACAAAAGTATGATCGTCAACACATTTTATAAAACCATTTAATGCGCTTTTTAGTTCTAAAGCTCCGACTTCCTTAGATATAAGAACTGTTTCTGTTATAGTATCTAGACTATTCTTTTTTATAATGTCTGAGAAATTTATAGAATTATTTTTGTCTCTAAAGACAAAGAAAAGTGAGAGTATAGCTAGTGGGGATAAAAGTAATAATGATTCAACAGTTAACGCGAGCTTGCTATATGCTTCATTATTGAGAAGTTTAGAGAGGTCTAGAAGGAAAAACCTAAAACTCTGAAGTGATAATAAACTAGTAAATATGAATGAAAAAGTCCAAGCGCTCATAGAGCTTTTCTGATGCTTCTCATATGAAAATTTATTGCCTAATGCAAAATTTTTATAGTCTCCAAATGCCCCAAGAATATAATCTTTAACTTTTGGTTTCATACCATCATAGAGAATGTTAATTAGCGCTTTTTTTGTAGAGCCGTGATGATAAAGCTCAACATCAAAGTCTATGAATGTAATTTTCGGTTGATCTTTTAGGTTTTGCTTTATAAGCGTTAATACAGTTGATTTACCCGACCCCAAGCAACCATCTAGACCAATTGTATTAATATCTTTGATTAACAAAATAGATGATATTTTGTCAGCTAAGTTTGAGTGGTTCTGCCCATCGAAAAGATCCTGCTGAGCAGGTGTTTCATCATAAAGTTTGAATTCCATTATCATCCCTTATTTCTTATATACAAAGTTTCCCCACCAATGCATCATTTCAACACGGCTAGAAAGGTAGGTTGAGCGGTTATATGCTTTCCGTACTTCATTTGGATCGCTATGAGCTAGGGCTGCTTCAATGACATCACTGTTAAAACCATGTTCGTTTAGCGCAGTACTTGCAATCGAGCGTAATCCATGTGCAACTAATTTACCACCATATCCGATTCTCTTTAAAGCTGCATTAGCAGTCTGACTGTTCATCGGTTGCTTGGGATCATTTCTGCTCGGGAAAACATAATCACGATGAGCACTAATAGGTTTCATAATTGCCAAAATCTCTAGCGCCTGAGCCGATAAAGGAACAATATGCTCACGCTTCGCTTTCATCCTTTCAGCTGGTACCCTCCATAGCTCCTTCTCTAAGTCGATCTCTTCCCATTGAGTGCCAGAAGCCTCCGAGGGACGCACAAGTGTGAGTAGTTGCCAGTGAATCAAACAGCGAGTTGGAACTGAGAGGTTCGACATCACCAACGTCCTCATAAGCTCTGGTAACTCCTCTGGTCTAAGCGTCGGCATGTTTTGCTTCTTCGGCCGTTCAAAAGCCATACCTACGCCTGACGCTGGATTCGCATCAAGCAGGCCTGTATTTACCGCATAAATCATAATCTCATTAATACGCTGTACCAGACGGCGAACTGTTTCCAGTGCACCACGCGCTTTGATTGGTTCCAGTGCTTCAATGATCGTTCTAGCTTTGATCTCCTGAACTGGTATCTCCCCAATAGCAGGGAACACGTCTTTATCTAAAGAGCGCCAAATGTCTTTTGCATAATCCGGTGTGACACTTTTGCTCTTAAGTTGGAACCAATTGGCAGCAACTGTAGAGAAAACGCTGTCTAGCTCTATTTGGCGCTGCTCTGAGACAATTTCTTGTTGCTGCTGAGGATCGATGCCCTGTGCTAAGAGAGACAAATGTTGATCGCGTATCTGGCGTGCTGCTGCAAGTGTAAGGGCAGGATATGCGCCAAAGCTCAGATTTGTGCGGCTGGCACTGTTTGGTCGCTGGTAGCGAAAACGCCAAAGTTTTTTACCAGAGGTTTTGACGAGTAAGAACAGGCCATCCCCATCGTGGAGGGTAAAGTCTTTTTCGCGGGGTTTAGCTTTAAGGATTTCGTTATTTGTTAGAGGGCGTGTGATGCGCGCCATGTCTGGATCCCTTCCATAATTGGTACACGTTTATTGGACTACAGTATAGCGTGTACCTAAACGTGTACCAATTTTTACTGGATTCAGACGGATCGTCTCGGACGATTACAGACACAAAAAAGCCCGCAGGGCTTGCGCTGTGCGGGCTTTCAGGACTTCTACGGATGACTCTGGAATCATCTTCGAAGGATTTTGGTGGAGCTGGGGGGATTTGAACCCCCGTCCGAAATTCCTACATCCTCGGTACTACATGCTTAGTCAGTCTTTACATTCGCCTGGCACCTGCGGACAGACACGCCACTACCAGACTAGCCTGATTAGTTTTAACACTTCAGCCCCAGGCAGGACATCCATGCGATCTCTTTTGGGTTTGACCTCTCTTTGATCCCCGTCTTAAGAGCGGAAGCTAGGGAGAGAGGGCTCTTAGCAGGTTATTAAGCTGCTAAAGCGTAGTTTTCGTCGTTTGCGACTATTTTTTTGCGGCTTTTTACGAGGCAAACCGCCCCTCGGCATGCACCTTGGGTTTCGCAAATCCCGTCGAATCCAGAATCAGCCCCAATGTGTTGAACTCAGTATACCAGAACTGGCATTGGTGATGCCAGCGTGGAACGATAAGTTCTTAAATCACTTTGAAAAGTACAAAATTCAGGCAGAAATTAACGACCTGCGTGCTTCATGATACGCGCTTTGTCGACCTGCCATTCACGGTCTTTTACGTCGTCACGTTTGTCATGCTGTTTCTTACCCTTAGCCACGCCGATTTTCACTTTACACCAGGCATTTTTCCAGTACAGAGACAGGGCGACGACGGTGTAACCTTCGCGGTTGATGCGGCCAAAGAGTGAAGCCAGTTCGCGCTGGTTCAGCAGCAGTTTGCGCGTGCGCGTCGGGTCGCAAACGTAGTGCGAAGAGGCGACGGCCAGCGGCGTAAAGTTCGCACCAAACAGGAAGGCTTCGCCATCAATCAGGATCACATAGCTGTCGCTGATGTTTGCTTTCCCTGCACGCAGGGATTTGACTTCCCAGCCCTGCAACGCAAGACCAGCTTCGAATTCTTCTTCAATGAAATACTCATGGCGGGCACGCTTGTTCAGCGCAATGGTTGCCGAGCCAGGTTTATGTGCTTTTTTCTTCGTCATAAGTGTCGTGAAGCCATAGGTAATCTGAGTTCAAAAAGTAACCTCATTGCGATTGCATCCTGTGAGGTCCAACGCGCTATCTTAGCACGAGATACGCCTTAGCGTTTTTTTAACAGGGGATAAATGTTATTATTTGTCCGTTGTGTGACGATGGAAAATGCTATGCCTCAGATTAGCCGTACTGCGCTTGTCCCCTACAGTGTGGAACAAATGTACCAGTTAGTGAATGACGTTCAGTCCTACCCGCAGTTTATCCCGGGGTGTACCGGTAGCCGGGTGCTGGATGCTGGCCCGACGCAGATGACGGCGGCGGTGGATGTGTCCAAAGCAGGGATCAGTAAGACATTCACTACTCGAAATACGCTGACCGATAATCAAAGTATTCTGATGCATCTGGTCGACGGGCCGTTCAAAACCTTGATGGGAGGCTGGAAGTTTACGCCGCTGAGCGCTGATGCCTGCCGCATCGAGTTCCATCTGGATTTCGAGTTCACCAATAAGCTGATCGAACTGGCGTTTGGCCGCATCTTTAAAGAACTGGCCTCCAATATGGTTCAGGCATTCACCGTGCGTGCTAAAGAGGTTTACAGTGTCGCCTAAAATCACGGTGGAAGTGGCTTACGCGATGCCTGAAAAGCAATATCTGCAACGCGTGAAACTCGAAGAGGGGGCCACCGTTGAAGAAGCAATTCGCGCCTCTGGTCTATTTGAGCTGCGCAGTGATATCGATCTGGCTCAAAACAAAGTGGGTATTTACAGCCGTCCGGTTAAGCTGAGTGACGTTGTGAATGACGGCGATCGCGTTGAGATTTATCGTCCGCTGATTGCCGACCCTAAAGAGCTGCGCCGTCAGCGTGCGGAGAAAGCTGGGAAGTAGAACTAAACATCGTAAAGACACAAAAAAGGTGCTCAGTGAGCACCTTTTTGCATTTCTGAAACCTTACTCTTTAGTGAGCGCCGGTTTGTTGTCAATGTTGGTTAACACACCGCTGCTGTTAAAGGTCAGGGTCAGCGTCTGCTGAGTCACGCCTTCATGGCCAGGCTGCTGGCGGAAAACATAGAACCAGGTGTTAGTGCCGAACGGATCGGACATCATCGGGGTTCCCAGTGCATAAGCGACCTGCTGTTGCGTCATGCCGACACGAATTTTAGACACATCGTTAGGTGTGAGGTAGTTCCCCTGGTTGATGTCAGGACGGTAAACCACTCGCTCCAGAGTGGAACAACCTGCGGTCAACATCAGAAGAACCGCTGCGACAGCGGTCAGCGTTTTACAGCGCATAGTGATTTGATTCCTTTTCGGGCCCGAGCAATACGCGGCTCATATGTTATATGCCGATGATAATAGACCTTGCCCCACTTTGAAACCGGTCTGACGGCGTTTTTGTTGTTCAGTATGACCCTGAGAACCCGAAAAAGTTTATGCAGCCAACAGTTCTTTCGCGTTGGCCAGCGTATTACGAGTGACTTCACTGCCGCCAAGTAACCGAGCCAGTTCTTGTAACCGAGCTTTTTTATCCAATGGCTGCATGTGCGTTTCAGTCATTTCACCGTCTGTTTCTTTGCTGACAAAGAGATGGTGATGCCCACAGCCAGCCACCTGCGGAAGGTGGGTCACACACATTACCTGGGTGGATTCGCCCAACTGACGGAGCAGTTTGCCGACAACGGCAGCGGTCGGGCCGCTGATCCCCACGTCCACTTCATCGAAAATCAGCGCCGGGGTTTCCATTTTACGTGCGGTGATCACCTGAATCGCCAGAGCGATACGCGAGAGTTCGCCCCCGGAGGCCACTTTGGAAATCGCCTGTAAAGGCTGGCCTGGGTTAGTCGTCACACGAAACTCGATGCGGTCTGCGCCTTCTGCCGTTAAATGATTAACTTCAAATTTGACGTCGATGGTAAAGATGCCGTGTGGCATCGATAGCGCATGCATGCTGTCTGTTATGTGCTGACCCAGTTCCTGAGCATAATGCTGGCGGACCGCGTGAAGCTGCTTCGCCGTGGCCAGAGCCTGCTGATGATGAACATTCACTGCCAGCGACAGGGTTTCATGCGAGTCGGCCTGATCGTCGAGTTGCTGTTGTTCATCTAACAGCGACTGGTGAAAATTCGGCAGTTCTTCCGGCGTGACGTAGTGTTTACGTGCCAGTGAAATCTGGCGGGAAATTCTCTGCTCAAGCTCAAACAGACGATTGGGATCGAGATCCAGGCGCTCGCAATAATGGCGCAGTTCTTCACCTGCCTCGGAAATCTGAATGGCAGCTTCTTCCAGCATCTCGAGCACGCCTGACAGTTTGCTGTCGAGACTGACCAGTTCAGTGACTTGCTGGCGCACGGAATAGAGCTGGCTTTGCAGGTTGATGTCTTCGCCATCCGCCAGCAGATTGAGTGCTTGTTGGCTGGTTGAAATCAGATGCCCGCTGTTAGCCAGCCGTTTGTACTCTTCGTCGATCTGCTCAAACTCGCCCGGCTGCGGGTTAAATTCATTCAGTTCTTTAAGCTGATAGTTCAACAGTTCAGCACGTGCGGCGCGCTCCTGACTCTGCTGCTGATGCTGCGCCAGTTCACGGCAGCTTTGATGCCAAAGGCGATAATGTTCTGCCATCAGCTGAGTGAGCGCGTGCTCACCCGCGTAGCCATCAAACAGTGCCTTTTGTTGTTCAGGTTTGATGAGCTGTTGATGCGCGTGCTGACCATGAATTTGAATCAGTAACTGGCCCAGCTCACGAAGCTGCGAAAGAGGAACCGCAGTGCCATTAATGAAACCACGGGAGCGCCCGTCGCTGCTGATGACGCGGCGAAGTAAACACTCACGTCCATCTTCGAGCTGATTGACTTCAAGCCAGCGCAGAGCGGCAGGGGTATCTTTCAAAGAGAAGCGTGCACAGAGATCGGCTCGACTGGCGCCGGTGCGCACGATGTCGCCTTCTGCACGACCGCCGAGACACAATCCGAGCGCATCAATGGCAATAGATTTACCGGCTCCGGTTTCACCGGTTATAGCCGTCATTCCACTCTGGAAGTCGATCTCAAGCTCACGAACAATGGCGAAGTTGCTGATGGTCAGTTGTGCCAGCATAATTGTTTTCCTGTATGAAAAACCATAACTGTATTTTCATACAGTATAAACTGGTTTTTTATACAGTAAAGTGCTGAGTGCGACTTTAGAACAATTTTTTTGACCAGCCGAGTTTTGAGCTTAGGGTGTTGAAATAGCTGTAGTCCTTCGGGTGGATCAAATTCAGATGGTAGTCGCAGCGGCGGATAAGGACATCTTCACCTTCCTGAATTGGCAGTGCAATTTGGCTGTCGCAGCTGATTTCAAGATCGTTGCGGCGGTGCGAGAAGCGCAGACGGATGGTGCTGCTACTATTGATAACCAAAGGGCGGGCCGAGAGGGTGTGCGGGAACATTGGCACCAGCGTAATGGCATCCAGAGAGGGCGTCAGGATCGGACCGCCAGCGGAAAGGGAATAGGCGGTAGAACCGGTCGGTGTGGAAATGATAAGCCCGTCAGAACGTTGCGAGAAGGCAAAGACTTCGTCGATATAGACTTCGAACTCAATCATATGCGCGACTTTGCCAGGATGCAGGACCACTTCATTGATGGCCGTACTAATCCGTTTTTGACAATCCTGCTGGCAGACCTGCGCTTCGAGCAGAAAGCGTTTTTCACTGATGTAATGCCCATCCAGGACATCCGCCAGCTGCTGATGAGCGTTATCAGGGTCGAGGTCGGTCAGGAAGCCGAGATTGCCACGGTTGATACCGATGACTTTAATGTCGTAACGCGCCAGCGTGCGGGCAGCGCCGAGCATGTTGCCGTCGCCGCCGACCACGACCGCGAGATCAGCCTGCTGGCCGATCTCAGCCAGTGTACCGGTCTTCACATTTTTGAGCTGCAATTCCTGCGCAATTTGCTGTTCAACCATCACTTCATAACCTTTCGCGCACAGCCAGCGATACAACATTTCATGTGTCGTCAGCGCGGTAGGGTGACGTGGATGTCCGACAATCCCAATACACTTGAAATGATTATTCATTTTCTGGAGGTCCTTGTGCCGAATGATGGTGACAATATGCTTTGTTCCCTTGAATCCCGGAAACTGATCCCCATAATAAGCGAAGTTAGCGAGATGAATGCAGAAAAACGCGGAGAAATTCATGAGTAGTAAAGAACAGAAAACGCCTGAGGGGCAAGCCCCGGAAGAAATTATCATGGAACAGCATGAAGAAGTTGAGGCTGTTGAGCCGGATGCTTCTGCTGAGCAGGTGGATCCGCGCGATGAGAAAATTGCGAATCTGGAAGCTCAGTTAACTGAAGCCCAGAATCGCGAGCGCGAAAGCGTGCTGCGTATCAAAGCGGAAATGGAAAACCTGCGTCGTCGTACCGAGCTGGACGTGGAGAAGGCGCATAAGTTCGCGCTGGAGAAATTCGTCAACGAACTGCTGCCGGTGATTGATAGCCTGGATCGTGCGCTGGAAGTGGCTGATAAAGCCAACCCAGACATGGCTGCGATGGTCGAAGGCCTGGAACTGACGCTGAAATCCATGCTGGATGTAGTGCGTAAGTTCGGCGTTGAAGTGGTGGCTGATACCAACGTCGCTCTGGACCCGAACGTTCACCAGGCGATTGCAATGGTTGAATCTGAAGATGTCACCGCAGGCAATGTGCTTGCCGTGATGCAGAAAGGTTACACGCTGAACGGTCGTACGATTCGTGCTGCAATGGTGACTGTTGCAAAAGCGAAGGCGTAATTTGCTTTAGCTTGAGTAGTGCCGGGTGATGGCTTTGCCTTACCCGGCCTACACATTACCGTTCGGCTACGCTATCCCGCAGCGGTTTTATCGGGATGACTTTCACCTGCTTGATCATATTGTCCTGCACGTCCAGGATATCAATATCGTACTGGCTGATGCGCACACGGGTGCCGGAGGCCGGGATCTCTTCCAGTGCTTCCAGAATCATTCCGTTAATGGTGCGAGCGTCGTCTTCAGGCAGCTGCCAGTTGAAGGCTTTGTTGAGCTCGCGCACGTTGGCGCTGCCGTCGATTAATACCGAACCGTCGTTCTGTGGCGTGACCTCTTCGGCAAGCGATGGAGACATTGACGTCGTAAAGTCGCCAACAATCTCCTCCAGAATATCTTCGACTGTCACCAGCCCCTGAATATCCCCGTATTCGTTGACCACCAGGCCGACTTTCTTTTTATTGCGCTGGAATTTTACCAGCTGCGTGCTGAGCGGCGTGCCTTCAGGAATGATGTAAAGTTCATCGGCGGCACGAAGCAGCACCTCTTTGGTGAACTCTTTTTTCTCCGTCATCAGGCGATAAGCTTCGCGTACGCGCAGCATGCTAATGGCGTCGTCCAGTGAATCACGATAAAGCACGATACGGCCATGCGGGGAGTGCGTTAGCTGGCGGACGATGGCTTTCCAGTCATCGTTGATGTCGATCCCGACGATTTCATTGCGCGGCACCATAATGTCATCGACGCTGACCTTTTCGAGATCCAGCACCGACAGCAGCATGTCCTGATTACGACGAGAAATCTGCGAGCGAGATTCATGCACGATGGTGCGCAGTTCGTCCTTGCTCAGGGCACTGCTGATGACCACGTCGGCTTTAATCCCGACCATGCGCATCAACAAACGGGTGACCATATTCAGCAGCCAGACCAGCGGCATCATCAGGATCAGCAGCGGCCCCAGCAGGAAACTGCTCGGATAGGCAACTTTCTCTGGGTACAGTGCGGCGATGGTTTTAGGCAGGACTTCAGCAAATACCAGCACCACGAATGTCAGAACGCCGGTCGCAATGGCGACACCCGCATTGCCGTAAAGACGCATCCCGACGATGGTACCCAGCGCGGAGGCGAGAATATTGACGAGGTTGTTGCCGATGAGCACCAGGCTAATCAAGCGATCGGGTTTACGCAGCAGCTTTTCGACGCGTCGGGCTGCGCGGTTACCCTGTTTAGCACGATGACGTAACCGGTAGCGGTTGAGGGTCATCATGCCGGTTTCCGATCCTGAGAAGTAGGCGGAGATAACCACCATGACGATCAGCGTGACGATCAACGTGGTGGTGGAGATGTGTTCCAGGGGGAACTCCTTTGTTGCTTAGCCGACGAACTGCTGTATGACGCGACTGCCAAAATAGGCCAGGGTCAGGATGCCAGCGCCCGCTACGTTAAACCAGACGACGCGACGACCGCGCCAGCCCTGATGATAATGGCCCCATAACAGGACAATATAGACAAACCACGCAATGATAGAGAGAACCGCTTTATCGATATTCTCAACGCTGAACAGGTTATGCATGTAAAACAAACCCGTACACAGCGTTAGCGTCAGCAAAACAACGCCAATTTGAGTGATGTGAAACATCTTACGCTCAATGACCATCAGCGGTGGCATTTCCTGGTTGAAAACCAGTTTTTTGTTTTTCAGCTGGTAGTCAATCCACGCCAGTTGCATGGCGTACAGCGCCGCAATGATCAGCGTAGCGTAAGAGAACAGCGACAGGCCGATATGCACCATCATGCCCGGTGTGGTTTCAAGATGGGTGATGAATTCGTTGGGAACGAAGGTGGCAAACGCCAGGTTAATCAGCGCAAAAGCGTAGACAATCGGCAGTAACAGCCAGCCGCGATTTTTGGAAGCGACAATGGTCATGACCGTACAGATCATCAGGCTGACGAGTGAGCCGACGTTCAGGACACTCAGATTTTGTACGCTGCCGTCGCCCGGAATAATGCGCGATTCCAGCGCAAACGCATGGCTTACCAGCGCGATCACTGCCGACAAAATAGCCATACGCCGCCAGCCGCTGTTTTTTTGTAACAGGCCAGGGATAATCAGCGCAAGGCTGCAAGAGTAGGCAACAAGGGCGATCAGTGCGAAAACAGGCATATAGGCGTCGACAGTTGTCTTAATAAGAAAGAGAAGCAGTATAACGTTACGTGACGCGCGCTCCAACCGTTGCATAACAACAAAGACGCCTTCATGTTATACTGCGGCAAAATTCTGTGTATGTGTCGCTGACGCGACCTAACGTTTCACCCTCAGGCGAGAGACAATGTTTGATAATTTAACCGATCGTTTGTCGCGCTCGCTGCGCAACATCAGCGGCCGTGGGCGCCTTACCGAAGACAATGTGAAAGAAACGCTGCGCGAAGTCCGCATGGCGTTGCTCGAAGCCGATGTGGCACTGCCCGTTGTGCGCGAGTTTATCAGCCGTGTAAAAGAGAAAGCGGTTGGTCATGAAGTGAACAAAAGCCTGACCCCAGGTCAGGAGTTCGTCAAAATTGTGCGCAGCGAGCTGGTTGCGGCAATGGGCGAAGAAAACCAGGTTCTGAACCTGGCCGCGCAGCCACCTGCGGTGGTGCTGATGGCGGGCCTGCAGGGTGCGGGTAAAACCACCAGCGTCGCTAAACTGGGTAAATTCCTGCGCGAAAAGCATAAGAAAAAAGTCCTGGTTGTTTCTGCCGACGTTTATCGTCCGGCGGCAATCCGACAGCTTGAAACTCTGGCTGAGCAGGTTAGCGTAGATTTCTTCCCGTCTGACGTTGCGCAAAAGCCAGTGGACATCGTTAATGCGGCGCTGAAAGAAGCGAAGCTGAAATTCTACGACGTGCTGCTGGTGGATACCGCCGGTCGTCTGCACGTTGACGAAGCGATGATGGACGAAATCAAACAGGTTCACGCCGCGATTAATCCGGTTGAGACCCTGTTTGTTGTCGATGCGATGACCGGTCAGGATGCGGCAAATACCGCAAAAGCGTTTAATGAAGCGCTGCCGTTGACCGGCGTTGTATTAACGAAAGTGGACGGTGATGCTCGCGGTGGTGCGGCGCTCTCTATCCGTCACATCACCGGTAAGCCGATCAAATTCCTCGGCGTCGGTGAGAAGACCGAAGCGCTGGAGCCGTTCCATCCAGATCGTATTGCTTCCCGAATTCTTGGTATGGGCGACGTGCTGTCGCTGATCGAAGATATCGAGAGCAAGGTTGACCGCGCGCAGGCTGAGAAGCTGGCAAGCAAGCTGAAGAAAGGTGACGGTTTCGACCTGACCGACTTCCTCGAACAGCTTCGCCAGATGAAAAACATGGGTGGCATGGCCAGCCTGATGGGCAAACTGCCGGGCATGGGTCAGATCCCAGATAACGTCAAAGCGCAAATGGATGACAAAGTGCTGGTGCGTATGGAAGCGATCATCAACTCGATGACGCTGAAAGAGCGCGCCAAGCCAGAAATCATCAAAGGTTCGCGCAAACGCCGCATCGCCGCCGGTTGCGGGATGCAGGTACAGGATGTAAACCGCCTTCTGAAACAGTTCGACGACATGCAGCGCATGATGAAGAAAATGAAGAAGGGCGGAATGGCGAAAATGATGCGAGGCATGAAAGGGATGATGCCCCCAGGCTTCCCGGGCCGCTGATTGGCCTGGCTTGCCTGCCATTTACAGCAGTCTGAGTAACTGTTGATTGCATTTTCCCCAGAAATCAGTAAAATTTTCGGGCTTTTAATATGACACTGGGCTCCGTTCCTCGATGGGGCCCTGTGTTTTATTCACACAAGAGGATGTTATGGTAACTATTCGTTTAGCACGTCACGGCGCAAAAAAGCGTCCGTTCTACCAGGTTGTTGTTACTGACAGCCGTAATGCACGCAACGGTCGCTTCATTGAGCGCGTTGGTTTCTTCAACCCGATTGCTAGCGGTTCTGAAGAAGAAACTCGTCTGGATCTGGATCGTATCGCTCACTGGGTTGGCCTGGGCGCTACTGTTTCCGATCGCGTTGCTACGCTTATCAAAGCAGCAAACAAAGCAGCTTAATCTGTCACGGTGGTCATGATGAGCAATAAAGCACCTGTTGAACCGATCGTATTGGGAAAAATGGGTTCTTGCTACGGTATTCGTGGTTGGCTCAGAGTGTTTTCCTCCACTGAAGACGCTGAAAGCATTTTTAATTACCAGCCCTGGATGATCCAGAAAGCCGGTAAGTGGGAAACGGTCGAGCTGGAAAGCTGGCGTCACCACAATCAGGATATCGTGATCAAGCTGAAAGGCGTTGACGATCGCGATGCGGCGAATCTGCTGACCAATTGCGAAATTGTCGTCGATTCATCGCAACTGCCTTCGCTGGAAGAGGGTGATTATTACTGGAAAGACCTTATGGGTTGCCAGGTGGTCACTACTGAAGGCTATGCCCTGGGCAAAGTCATCGACATGATGGAAACCGGGTCAAATGACGTTCTCGTCATTAAGGCAAACCTGAAAGATGCGTTTGGCATCAAGGAGCGGCTGGTTCCGTTCCTCGATGGGCAGGTTATCAAGAAAGTCGATCTCACTACTCGAACAATCGAAGTAGATTGGGATCCTGGTTTTTAAATTCTCCGGATAAACGGTAAAAGACGGCGCTATGTGGATTGGCATTATTAGCCTGTTTCCTGAAATGTTCCGCGCGATTACTGATTACGGGGTAACTGGCCGGGCAGTAAAAAAAGGCCTGCTGAACATCGAAAGCTGGAGTCCTCGTGACTTCACGCATGACCGGCACCGTACCGTGGACGAACGTCCTTACGGCGGCGGACCGGGGATGTTAATGATGGTTCAACCCTTACGGGAAGCCATCCATGCAGCAAAAGCCGCGGCAGGTGAAGGCGCAAAGGTGATTTATCTGTCACCTCAGGGACGCAAGCTTGATCAAGCAGGCGTAAGCGAACTGGCCACGAATCAGAAACTGATTCTGGTATGTGGTCGCTATGAAGGGATAGATGAGCGCGTAATTCAGACCGAAATTGATGAAGAATGGTCAATCGGCGATTACGTTCTCAGCGGTGGTGAGCTACCGGCAATGACGCTGATTGACTCCGTAGCCCGGTTTATTCCGGGTGTACTGGGCCATGAAGCTTCAGCAACAGAAGATTCTTTTGCTGATGGATTGCTGGACTGTCCACACTATACCCGCCCTGAAGTGTTAGAAGGGATGGAAGTACCGGCGGTATTGCTGTCGGGAAACCATGCCGAGATACGTCGCTGGCGTTTGAAGCAGTCGCTGGGCCGAACCTGGCTTAGAAGACCTGAACTTCTGGAAAACCTGGCTCTGACTGAAGAGCAAGTAAGGTTGCTGGCGGAGTTCAAAAAAGAGCACGCACAACAGCAACATAAACATGATGGGCAAGCGTAATACGCTCCCGATATATCAGTTTACCCAGGATAAGAGATTAAATTATGAGCAACATTATTAAGCAAATTGAACAAGAGCAGATGAAGCAGGACGTACCTTCATTCCGTCCGGGTGATTCCGTGGAAGTGAAAGTATGGGTTGTTGAAGGTTCCAAAAAACGTCTGCAGGCATTCGAGGGCGTGGTTATCGCTATTCGTAACCGCGGTCTGCACTCTGCATTCACTGTTCGTAAAATTTCCAACGGCGAAGGTGTTGAGCGTGTCTTCCAGACTCACTCTCCAGTAGTTGACAGCATTACTGTCAAACGTCGTGGTGCTGTACGTAAAGCTAAACTGTACTACCTGCGTGAGCGTACTGGTAAGTCTGCTCGTATCAAAGAGCGTCTGAACTAAGACTCGCTTAAGCAACATCCTGTTAAAAGGGCTGGCCGCAAGGCCGGCCCTTTTTTATGCCAATTCACTCCGCCTGTAACTCTTCCGTCATAAATCATTTACAATACCGGCTCTCTAGTGGAGGGTCAGTGAATAACGCACCGCATCTGTCAGCCTTGAATCGCAAAGCGGCCTGGACCGCGCTGTTTGCGATCCTGCTGATCGTGGTTGCACCACTGATTTCCGTCTCGCTGCAAAAAGATCCCATGAGTGCGATGCCAGGTATGCACCATGATATGAGCCAGATGTCGATGGCGGGACATCATGCTGAAACGCCACAGCCGATGCCGCTTGATCATGCTGAGGCCTGCGGATACTGCGTATTACTGGCGCATGTGCCGGGCATGATGTTGGCGCTGATTGTGCTGCTGTGCGCCGTGTTGCTGCGTCAACGTATCAAACCAACGCGACAGGCGGTAAACCACTGGCACTTTTTCCCCTGGCTGTTTCCCGATACCCGCGCTCCGCCGCAATTGTCTGCTTATTCCCTCTAAACAATAAAGATATGCGCGTTTGCGCATCGATAACTTTTTGCCTGCACAAAGGAAAAGTATGACTGCTAGCACGCCGCGCGCAGCCTGGGGAAACCTGCTGCGACGCCTCCATTTTTATATTGGGTTGTTTGTCGGCCCGTTCATTTTTTTCGCAGCATTAACGGGAACGCTCTATGTGGCGACACCGCAGCTCGAAAGCATACTGTATAAGCACGCGCTGTATAGCGACACCACCGGTGAAGCTCAACCTCTGGCTGAGCAAATCGCCGTAGCGGAGAAAGCTATTGGAGATCAATTACGCCTGCAAGCCGTGCGTCCGGGCCTGATTGGAGGGGAAACGACGCGCGTGATGTTTGCTGACCCGACGCTTGGACCATCGGAAAACCGGGCTATTTTTGTCGATCCGGTGAGTCTTGAGGTTCGCGGGGATATGACGGTTTACGGCACCAGCGGCATTTTGCCTCTACGTCAGAAAATTGATTATCTGCACAGTTCATTGATGTTGGGGGATTTTGGACGTTTGTATAGCGAGCTGGCCGCCTCCTGGATGTGGATAGCAGCTCTGGGTGGGATTGCACTGTGGTTTTACACACGCCCTAAACGGCGAATCAATAACGCCTTTCAGAGTCGCCGTCGTGTGCATGTAGCACTCGGCTGGACGTTGTTGGGTGGGATGTTGTTGTTTTCTGCCACCGGCCTTACCTGGTCGCAGTGGGCGGGTGGGAACGTCGACAAACTGCGTACGCAAATGAACTGGCTCACACCGCAGGTGAACACTCAGCTGCGCGGGCCAGCGGCTGAGGTCGACTCTCATGCTGAGCATCGCGGGCATCATGATGCGATGATGATGCCTGAGATGGCGATGGATCTGACGCTGTTTGATAACGTCCTGCACGTGGCAAGAGAGGCGGGTATCGATGCGAATAAGCTGGAAATCAGGCCTGCTAAAATGGCTGAACAAGCCTGGACAGTCACTGAGATTGATCGCGGTTGGCCAACGCAGGTGGACGCCGTGGCTATTGACCCGCATTCCATGCAGATCCTGGACCAAACCCGTTTCGCCGATTTCCCGTTGATGGCGAAGTTGACTCGCTGGGGCGTTGATTTTCATATGGGGATTCTGTTTGGTCTGGTGAATCAACTGATACTGATCGTCTTCGGCGTGTCGCTGTGCGTATTGATCGCATGGGGATATCGGATGTGGTGGATGCGTCGTCCTGCTCTGGCCTCCAGGAATCCGGTGTTGACGCTATGTCAGTGTTGGCTGTCACTCCCCGCGAGTGGGCGAGGAATGACGCTATTTATCAGCGTCATGCTCGGGATGATGATGCCGGTGATGGGGTTCAGCCTGGCCTTTTTCGTGCTGATTGACTGGTTGCGCTGGCGCGCGCAGTCGTTGCTGTCGCTGTCTGAATCCACCAAATAATGGTTAAGGCGTGCTGATAACCACTGCCACGCGGCGGTTTTCAGCGCGCCCTTGTGATGTCGCATTACTCGCAACCGGGTATTTTTTGCCTAATCCCTGTGTGGTGAGGTTGCTGCGCGGGATATTGGCCCCTTTCGCCCAGGCATCTGCCACGACGTTAGCGCGTTTTAAGGACAGCGCTTCGTTGTAACTCTCTTCGCCGTAGTTATCCGTGTGTCCGTCCATGCGCGCGTGGACCAGACCTGTTGCGGCCAGTTTTGTCGCCATCGTCTGGATCTGTTGTTCGCTTTCCGGTCGCAGCTGATATTCGTTTTTACCAAACAAAATTTTGGCCGACAGGCCGAGTGACCAGTCGCCATTCATTTCGTTAAAGCCATAGGATTTCATCGCCGCGATCTGTTCTGCGGTGAATTTTCCCTGGGGCGGTGCCTGGCAGCCTGCCAGAATCATTGATGCCAGTAAGACTGGAGCGAGGTATCGCTTTAACATAATGTGTTCCTTTTTTACGATATTATTTTTGAGCGCTGCTTTTTCGCCTGGTACATATTGCGATCGGCTTGCTCCAGCAATGCCTCAACCGAGGTATTTTCCCACGTCAGAGCAAAACCAATACTGAGAGACATTGTTGCGGTGTGTCCATTGTGCAGATCGTACGGCAGCAGAAACTGCTGTGATAGCGCATTACAGATCTGCTGTACGTCGGTCGTCGAGTGAACGCCATAAAGAATCATGGCAAATTCGTCGCCGCCGAGACGGTAGGACTGATGGCGCTGGCCGCCAAACTCGACCATTCTGCTGGCGACGTCAATCAGCACGCAATCGCCCGCCGCATGTCCCCAGGTATCATTAATCTGTTTGAAGTCATCACCGTCCAGAAACAGCAGGGCTGAGTTGAACTGTGCAGAGGAATCGTTCATTAGCGCAGCAATGCTGTTGCGAAAAGCGGCGCGGTTGGCAAGCCCTGTCAGTGGATCGTGCATAGCGGTACGCATCAACTGCGCATTTCTGGCCTGTAATTTAAGCTGCCACTCTTCCATTTCGTCGAGCAGGCTATTGAAATCCTGGCCGAAACGGTGAAATTCCTCGATGCGCTCTTCGTCTACCCGACGCGAAAAATTACGATTCGTTTTGACGTCATGTACCACCTCGGTGATGTTTTGCAGCGCCGTGACGATCCCATGATGTAACGATCGGGTGATGGCCAGTGCCACAAAAGCGGCGAGGAAAATACAACCCGTTAATACGGCGAAAGATGTCCAGATAAAATGGCTAATCAGGCTGTCGCGTGCGGTGATACGGACTTCGCCAATAACGTTGCCGTTATGCATCACCGGTTGCACGGCCGGGACGGGAAAGAGCAGACGGCTCACCAACGTTCCCAGGGTGTCGGGATTATCATCAGGGTTCCATGACCAGGACGCAAAACGCTTATGATGGACGTCGAGCACTTCTGCAACGGCGAACTGACCCTGTTTGCCAAGTGTGGCAAGGATTTCTCCGGCCGCTGTCGCATCATTAAAAACCAGAGAGGCTTCGAGACTACGACTCATGGTGGCAGTGGTTAATTCGAGATTTTTTTGTGCGTATTGTTTTAACGTCACTACCGACGCAATACACAATAATAACCATATTAGCGTCATGGTAATAACTACGCTAATCATACTGATGCGCCTCAGCGTTCTTTTAAACGTTGGGCGTGGCGTTGAAGAAAATTCCTTATTCATGCTTCTTATTCCGGGCAAGCATTAACACATCCGGATTGACTCTTACGCCACTGCGGGACAGTGCATCCAGATTGACAGAAAATCTAACTGTTTCTTCATTAATAATCAGGCAAAAGGCACTGCCAATAACACATTCAGCATTTTGTTCGGCGATTAATAGTAACGCTCTGCCCTGATAATTCCTGAATAATTCAAGTTGATTAGCAGGCGATTCATTTCCAAAATAAACGGCATCACAGGTGGCATTTAATGCTTCTGACTCAGTATGAACAATCTGTGGCGTGTACGGCAATGAGACCGAAGTGCTTTCACTGAGCGCTTGAGCATAACGGGATGATGAAAAAATACAGAGCTTAGGCTGACCAGAAAGCGCTGGCCAACGGGTATAACTGACAATGCCAGAGACGATCGCACGTACTGACTTATCTGTTTCCGTCACTGTCTCTGCATGGGTTTGCCCGCCGACAATCAACAGCATGAGCGCCAGCAACACATGGCACAAAGGGATCGAAAAAAAATGTCTCACCAGAATCCGCCATACCGCTCTGGAAATATATGTCCTTAAATATTGCGGGCAGAATACCATTGTTTACCTAAACAGTCATTATGTGGAATTTATGGTGACTTAAGCCAAATCCAAATCGCAACTGGATGAAATAGTTATGTTATTAAATTAATTAAGTCTTGATCCCCGCATTCCTTCATCCATTCCTTTTTGCCAGGATTTGCGCAACAGGTCTGCATTTTCTGCGGTATCGCAACTGGCGGGAAATACTTTCCCGGACACGCCCCAGGCGTAGACAAAATCCTCAGTGCATATTTTTTTCTGTCCGTCTGCGTAACCACGCAGGTATTCACTGCGGTTTACGTCTGGATCGTTAAAATTATCCGCGAGTGTTTCATTGCTTTTTACCGACGCGCCATTCATGGCATCTTCCTTACCGGCAGTGAACCAACTAGTGCCGGTCCAGGTTGGCTGGAAGGTGTAGGGGTTTATCTGACAGCCTGTCAAAAGTAGAGACAGTAGTACGAAAACAGTTAGACGCATTGTCATTCTCCTTTTTCTTCAGCATAGCCTGGCTAAGAAAAAGCGATGTGTAATTTTAAGTTTACAGTTTTATCGGATGTTTTTTGCTAAAAATCGCCAGTCGTAAAATAATGTTTACGTATTTTGGATTGAAATCTTTACTTCGTGTGATATTGTATGTTCACCTCATCGAGGAAAACACTATCGCAAACGAGCATTACAGGATCACCATCATGCAAAAAGACGCGCTGAACAACGTACATATTACCGACGAACAGGTTTTGATCACGCCAGATCAGCTAAAGCAGGAATTCCCGCTGAGCACTGAACAAGAGGCTCAGATCGAGCACTCCCGCCAGACCATTTCAAACATCATTGCCGGTCGCGATCCGCGTCTGCTGGTGGTGTGCGGGCCTTGCTCTATTCACGATCCTGAAACCGCGATTGAATACGCTCGTCGATTTAAAGCATTAGCAGAGGAGGTCAGCGATAGCCTCTACCTGGTCATGCGCGTCTATTTTGAAAAACCTCGTACCACCGTGGGCTGGAAAGGATTGATTAACGATCCGCACATGGATGGCTCGTTTGATGTGGAAGCCGGTCTGAAGATTGCGCGTCGTCTGCTGGTAGACCTGGTGAATATGGGGCTGCCGCTGGCGACAGAAGCGCTCGACCCGAACAGCCCGCAATACCTGGGCGATCTGTTTAGCTGGTCCGCGATTGGTGCGCGCACCACAGAATCACAAACTCACCGCGAGATGGCGTCTGGCCTGTCGATGCCGGTTGGTTTTAAAAACGGCACTGACGGCAGTCTGGCCACCGCGATTAACGCCATGCGTGCAGCGGCGATGCCGCACCGCTTTGTCGGGATCAACCAGGCCGGTCAGGTTTGCCTTCTGCAAACTCAGGGCAACCCGGATGGTCACGTGATCCTGCGCGGCGGTAAAGCACCAAACTACAGCCCGGCGGATGTCGCGCAGTGTGAAAAAGAGATGGAACAGGCGGGACTGCGCCCGGCTCTGATGGTAGATTGCAGCCATGGTAACTCCAATAAAGATTACCGTCGCCAGCCTGCGGTAGCGGAATCCGTTGTCGCGCAAATCAAAGACGGCAACCGTTCGATTATCGGTCTGATGATTGAGAGTAATATCCACGAGGGTAATCAGTCATCCGAACAGCCGCGCAGTGCAATGAAACACGGTGTCTCCGTCACGGACGCGTGTATCAGTTGGGAAGCGACTGACGCGCTGCTGCGTGAGATCCACAAAGATTTGAACGGCCAGTTGGCGACGCGTCTGGCTTAAGAGGTTTGTTATGGTTGCAGAATTGACCGCATTACGCGATCAAATTGATGAAGTGGATAAGGCGCTGCTGGATTTGCTGGCGCGCCGTATGTCACTGGTTGCGGAAGTCGGCGAAGTCAAAAGCAAATACGGCTTGCCGATTTACGTCCCGGAGCGCGAGGCGTCCATGCTGGCCTCTCGTCGTGATGAGGCGCAATCGATGGGGGTTTCCCCCGATCTGATTGAAGATGTCCTGCGCCGCGTGATGCGTGAATCCTACTCCAGCGAAAACGATAAGGGCTTCAAAACCCTCTGTCCGTCGTTGCGCCCGGTGGTGATCGTCGGCGGTGGCGGTCAGATGGGGCGTCTGTTTGAGAAGATGCTGACGCTTTCTGGCTATCAGGTACGCATTCTTGAAAAAGAAGACTGGGCGCGAGCGCCAGAGTTAATGTCCGATGCGGGCATGGTCATCGTCAGCGTGCCAATTCATGTGACCGAAGCCATTATCGGAAAACTTCCGCCTCTGCCGGAAGACTGTATTCTGGTGGATCTGGCGTCCGTGAAGAATGGTCCGCTACAGGCGATGCTCGCGGCGCATAACGGACCGGTGCTGGGCTTACACCCGATGTTTGGCCCGGACAGTGGTAGCCTGGCGAAACAAGTTGTCGTTTACTGCGATGGCCGTCAGCCGGAAGCCTATCAGTGGTTCCTGGAACAGATTCAGGTGTGGGGCGCGCGTTTGCACCGCATCAGCGCGGTTGAGCACGATCAAAACATGGCGTTTATTCAGGCGCTGCGCCACTTTGCGACATTCGCTTACGGCCTGCATCTGGCTGAAGAGAATGTACAACTGGAGCAGTTGCTGGCGCTTTCCTCTCCGATTTACCGTCTGGAGCTGGCAATGGTCGGGCGTCTGTTTGCCCAGGATCCTCAGCTGTATGCTGATATTATTATGTCGTCAGAGAATAATCTGGCGCTGATCAAACGCTACTACCAGAGGTTTGGTGAGGCGATAGCGTTACTGGAACAGGGCGATAAGCAGGCCTTTATCGACAGTTTCCGTAAGGTCGAACACTGGTTCGGTGATTACGCGAAGCGTTTCCAGAATGAGAGCCGCACCTTATTGCGCCAGGCGAACGATAGCCGCCAGTAATCTAATGATGTATATACTAAAAGCCAGCACTGCTGGCTTTTTTCATTTGAGGATTTGTCATGGCGGAACTGCAGGTTTTATTCGATTACACTGGGCACTTACCGGAATGTCCGACCTGGAGTGAGAGCGAGAACGCACTCTATTGGGCCGATATTCTGGAAGGCGAGATTCATCGTTATCATCTCTCTTCGGCTAAACATACTGTTCTCTCATTCCATGAAGAAGTTGGCTGTTTTGCCTTGCGTGAAAAAGGCGGATTTATCGTCGCGATGCGTAACGCGATCTGGCTGACCGATAAGCACGGGCTGCTCCAGCGTAAAGTGTGTGATAACCCGTCGAATCCTCAGCTGGCCCGTTTTAACGACGGTGGCACCGATCATCTGGGGCGTTTTTACGCAGGCACCTTTTGGGGGCCTGGAGATTATAACGGCGCGATGCTGATGCGTATTGATAACGACTTAACGCCGAAAGTGATCCAGTGCGATATTCACGGACATAATGGGCTGGCCTTTAGTCAGGACAATCAGTGGATGTTTACCTCGGATACGCCCAATGGCGTTATCTACCGTACGCCGCTGGATGAGCAGGGCGAGCCGGGATCGCGCGAAGTGTTTCGCCGATTCAAAGAAGGGGAAGGAATCCCAGACGGTGCCGCGATGGATGTTGAAGGCTGCTACTGGAGCGCGTTGTTTGATGGTTGGCGCATTGCACGGTTCTCACCGCAAGGGGAACAGCTGGAAGAGTACCGCCTGCCGGTGCGTTGCCCGACGATGGTCTGTTTTGGTGGCGATGATATGAAAACGCTGTTTATCACCACCACGCGCGAGAACATGGATAGCCAGGAAGTCGCGGAGTATCCGCTATCAGGTGCGATCTTCACCCTGCCAGTTAGCGTGGCAGGAATGAAGAAAAATCGGTTCGTCGAGCGTTAAACCGGATCGACCGGCACGACGTTTTCGCCCGGATAGCAGCCCAGCACTTTCATCGAACGGGTGATTTCGGCCAGTTCACGCAGGGCGTCTTGCATGGATGCCGATTTCAGGTTGGCCTGAATATCCAGATAGAACATCTCCTCCCACGGATTCCCGTTGATCGGACGGGATTCCAGTTTGGTCATGATCAGATTGTGATTACGTAACACCAGTAGGGCTTCAACCAGTGCACCCGCCTGCTGACCTGTCGCCATCAGTAAGGTGGTTTTCGCCGGGACCTGATCGGACACATCAATCGCTTTACGCGCCAATACCACGAAGCGGGTAATGTTCTGTGTCTGGTTAGCCAGATTTCGCTCCAGCACCTGCAAGCCATACAGCGCGCCACCCGCTTCGTTACCGAGCGCGGCTACGCGTGGAGAGTTCGCCTGCGCCACCTTTTCCATCGCCGCAGACGTGCTTTCGGTGTACTCAATTTTCCAGTGTGGATAACGGTTCAGGAACTGGCTGCACTGCTGGAACGGTTGTGGATGGCTGTAGACGGTATCAATTTGGCTCAGGTCGGTTGAGCCAGAAACCAGTACGCAGTGATCGATTGGAATGTTCAGCTCGCCAACCAGTGACAGGCTAGTGTGTTGAAGCAAATCGTACACATCGTTAATCGCACCGGAACTGGTGTTTTCAATCGGCACGATAGCGTAATCAGCTTGTCCGGTTTCGACCTGATTAAAAATATCCGCGAACTTTGCGCAGCCGCTTTCAATAAATTCTTCGAAATGGCGAGCGGCATACTGGCGTGCGGCCAGATGCGAGTAAGACCCTTTTGGCCCGAGAAACGCCACGCGTGCGGAGTGCGGATTAGTTTTATTCAGATGTTGTTGCAGCAGCGCTTGTTGGGTCAGTACGGAATCTTCGATGATAAGCTGGAACAGGCGGGTGATGTAATGAGCATCCAGGTGGTGTGCTTTACCCAGCTCGATCAGGCGCTCCAGCAGATCGCGCTCGCGGTCGATATCGCGCACCGGGCGGTGGGAGTCAAGCTTGGCTTTACCCACTTCGACGGCAAGGGTGCGGCGTTCGGCGAGCAGCGCCAGCAGTTTTTCATCCAGTGCGCTGATTTTTACTCGCAGATCCAGTAACGGGTTTTCCGATGTCATAGCGTTGCCTGTTTAGTTTATTGTTATCAATAAAAAAGGCCCCCCGGTGTGGGAGGCCTTGTTGTTCGTCTTCGCATTCTTTATCACACGACGAAACGCCTCCCATTCAGGGGAAGGTAAAAAAGAATGCGAAGAAAAACGGTGTGCGTGTCATGGGTTCATCCTGTGATTGATACCATTAAAGTACCCGTACTGTTTTCATCCTGTCAATAAAAAACGCGCCCGGAGGCGCGTTGGCGGTACACTCAATTTAAAGGATTACTCTTCTTCAACTTCTTCGGCATAGCTTGCGTCTTTCACCGATGTTGTGGCGCGACGGGCTTCGCCTTTGTGTTGCACTTTATTGAGCTGCCGTTCCAGCTTGTTGATCAAATCGTTGATAGCGGTATACATATCTTCGTGTTTAGCGCTGGCGACCAGGTGGCCGTTTGGAGTATTGATAGTTGCGTCAGCGGTAAAACCCTGTGGTTCCTTAGACAGAATGATATGCGGGTTAATCAAATGAGTTTGCCATTTATCCAATTTGGCGAGACGGTCTGCGACGTGCTGGCGGATTGCCGGAGTAATTTCCATTTGTTTACTGGTAATGTTCATTGTCATAAATTTTACCTCTTGTCTTTCCGTCTTGGTGATTCCAGCATACCTGTCCTAATGTCAAAATGTGTGATTTAAATCACGTTATTTTGTCACTTTTTGTCAAGGAAGCTTTTTTGTGAGGAAAGGCAGGAACAGGCGATTTTTACCTTGTCGAAGTCGGGAATTGCAGCCATAGTTGATAGGATTGGTCGGCTCTAAACCGCTTCAGCGGATGGCCATAACGGATAAAAAAACGGCAGCCCTTGGGCTGCCGTTCTGCATTTTGGAAACGATCAGGTATTGCTGCTGTTCGCGGCGATAATCTTCGCGACTTTTTCAGCCTGTGCGTTCATCTGCATCTGGCGGTATGCGTTTTCCATCAGCTTCAAACCATCACGAGTGGCTTGTGTATCTGGATAGTCACGCAGCATGCCTTCGACGCGGTTAACCACTGCCACCCATGCGCCACGACGCGTATAGTACTCAGCAACAGAGTATTCATACTTGGACAAACGATCTTTCAGGAATACCAGACGCTTGGTGGCATCGGTAATGTACTGACTGTTCGGATAGCCACGCACCAGCTTGGAGAAGTCATTGAATGCATCGCGCGCGTGTTGCGGGTCACGGTCAGAACGATCAACACCGAAGAAACCTTGCAGAGCGCTATCATCCAGCGCCATGTTGGTCAGTCCGCGCATATACATGACATAATCGATGTTCGGATGAGTCGGGTTCAGACGGATGAAGCGATCGATGGCAGCCTGAGCCAGCGGCAGATCGGCATTTTTGTAGTAGGCATAGATGAGATCTAATTGTACCTGCTGGGAATACGGACCAAATGGATAACGATTATCCAGCGCTTCCAGTTGCGTTATCGCCTGTTTCCAGTTACCGTCCTGCAGTTTTTGTTGTGCAGTCGCATAGATTTCATTCGGCGGATTGTCAGGGACCTGTTCATTTGAACCGGAGCAGCCCACCAAAGCCAGGCTCAACGTGGCCGCTGCCACCAGATATTTCATGCGCGTCATGACGTTTTGACTTTCCTCAAATGTTTGTCCGGGAGAATCTCTTTCCTGCTCCCGATTAAGACCAGCTACAATAGCACACTATATTATACGGCAAAGCCGTAAAACCCAACGTTAAACGAAGAAGCAGTCTATGGCACAACGAGTAGAACTCACCGCAACAGTCTCCGAAAATCAGCTCGGTCAACGCTTAGATCAAGCTTTGGCCGAAATGTTCCCTGATTATTCACGTTCACGCATAAAAGAATGGATTCTTGACCAGCGCGTGCTGGTAAACGGCAAAGTATGGGACAAGCCAAAAGAGAAAGTGTTAGGTGGGGAAGCCGTCGCCATCAATGCTGAAATAGAAGAAGAAGTCCGTTTCGAGGCGCAGGATATCCCGTTGGAAATCGTTTATGAAGATGACGATATCCTGGTGATCAACAAGCCGCGCGGTTTAGTCGTACATCCGGGTGCAGGTAATCCAGATGGCACCGTACTGAATGCGCTTCTTCATTATTATCCGCCGATTGTTGACGTACCGCGTGCGGGCATCGTTCACCGTCTGGATAAAGACACTACCGGTTTGATGGTGGTCGCGAAAACGGTTCCTGCCCAGACGCGTCTGGTTGAGTCGCTGCAGCTGCGTGAAATCACCCGTGAATATGAAGCCGTGGCGATTGGTCACATGACGTCAGGCGGCACGGTTGAAGAGCCTATTAGCCGTCACCCGACCAAACGCACCCATATGTCTGTGCATCCGATGGGGAAACCTGCGGTGACGCACTATCGCATCATGGAACATTTCCGCATTCATACGCGTCTGCGTCTGCGTCTGGAAACGGGCCGTACTCACCAGATCCGTGTGCATATGTCCCATATCACTCATCCGCTGGTGGGCGATCAGGTTTATGGTGGCCGTCCGCGTCCGCCGAAGGGCGCGTCGGAAGAATTTATCAGCACCTTGCGTAAATTCGACCGTCAGGCGCTGCACGCAACGATGCTGCGTCTTTATCATCCGGTCACCGGTATCGAAATGGAATGGCATGCGCCAATCCCACAGGATATGGTCGATCTCATTGCTGCAATGCGTGCAGACTTTGAAGAACATAAGGATAAAGTGGACTGGTTATGACCAAACTGATTGTCCCGGAGTGGCCAATTCCTGCAGGCGTGGCAGCCTGTAGCTCAACCCGTGTCGGTGGCGTGAGCCACGATGCGTGGGCGTCATTGAATCTGGGGGCTCACTGCGGTGATAACCCTGAAGACGTTGACGAGAATCGCAAGCGCATGTTTGCGGCAGGACATTTGCCGTCAAAACCCGTATGGCTTGAGCAGGTGCATGGCAATGATGTGTTGAGGCTGACGGGGGAACCCTACGCTTCTAAACGTGCCGATGCGTCCTACAGCAATACGCCAGGGACAGTTTGTGCTGTGATGACCGCCGACTGCCTGCCTGTTCTCTTTTGCAACCGTGCGGGTACTGAAGTCGCCGCCGCCCATGCCGGATGGCGGGGGCTGTGCGCGGGTGTGCTGGAAGAGACAATCGCCTGCTTTGAAGACGCCCCGGGCAATATCATGGCCTGGCTTGGTCCGGCCATCGGTCCAAAGGTTTTTGAAGTCGGTCCTGAGGTGCGCGAAGCGTTTATCGAAAAAGATCCGCAAGCCGTCAGCGCATTCCGGCCGCAAGGTGATAAATATCTGGCTGATATCTATCAACTTGCCCGCCAGCGTCTGGGCAACGTTGGGGTGACGCAGATATTCGGTGGCGATCGCTGTACCTTCACCGAAAAGGGTGATTTTTTCTCTTATCGTCGCGACAACACCACCGGTCGTATGGCAAGTTTTATTTGGGTGATATAACCTAACGAATCAAGACGATCCGGCACGCGCCTTTTCTTTTCGCATATTTCAGGTCATTAACCTTGAATAATTGAGGGATGACCTCATTTAATCTCCAGTAGCAAATTTGACCTGTTATGGGAGGAGTTATGCGTCTGGATCGTCTTACTAATAAATTCCAGCTTGCTCTCGCCGATGCCCAGTCTCTCGCACTGGGGCACGACAACCAATTTATCGAACCTCTTCATTTAATGAGCGCCTTGCTGAATCAGGAAGGGGGATCGGTACGTCCTTTACTCACGTCGGCTGGCATTAATGCTGGCGAGCTGCGCACGGCTATCGATCAGGCACTGAGCCGTCTGCCACAGGTGGAAGGCACCGGTGGGGATGTTCAGCCGTCTCAGGATCTGGTGCGCGTGCTGAACCTTTGCGACAAGCTGGCGCAAAAACGTGGGGACAACTTTATCTCGTCGGAACTGTTTGTTCTGGCGGTGCTTGAATCACGCGGTACGCTGACCGATCTGCTGAAATCATCCGGTGCGACAACCGCCAATGTGACTCAGGCGATTGAAAAAATGCGTGGAGGTGAAAGCGTGAACGATCAAGGAGCCGAAGACCAACGTCAGGCTTTGAAAAAATATACGGTCGATCTGACTGAGCGTGCTGAACAAGGCAAGCTTGACCCGGTGATCGGTCGTGACGAAGAGATTCGCCGTACCATTCAGGTACTGCAGCGTCGTACCAAAAACAACCCGGTACTGATTGGTGAACCGGGCGTCGGTAAAACTGCCATCGTTGAAGGGCTGGCGCAGCGTATTGTTAACGGCGAAGTGCCGGAAGGGCTGAAAGGCCGCCGCGTGTTGGCGCTGGATATGGGTTCGCTGGTGGCGGGGGCAAAATACCGCGGTGAATTCGAAGAGCGTTTAAAAGGCGTGCTTAACGATCTGTCGAAACAGGAAGGCAATGTCATTCTGTTTATCGACGAATTGCACACCATGGTCGGTGCCGGTAAAGCCGATGGCGCAATGGATGCCGGGAACATGCTGAAACCAGCCCTGGCTCGTGGTGAACTGCACTGCGTCGGCGCGACGACGCTGGATGAGTATCGCCAGTTCATCGAGAAAGACGCTGCGCTGGAACGTCGATTCCAGAAAGTGTTCGTGGCTGAGCCAACGGTGGAAGACACCATCGCTATCTTGCGTGGTCTGAAAGAGCGTTATGAATTGCATCACCACGTGCAGATTACGGACCCGGCTATCGTGGCGGCGGCAACGTTGTCTCACCGTTATATTGCCGACAGACAGTTGCCGGATAAAGCCATCGATCTGATTGATGAAGCGGCGTCCAGCATTCGTATGCAGATAGACTCCAAACCGGAAGAACTCGACAGACTCGACCGCAGGATCATTCAGCTCAAGCTTGAACAGCAGGCGCTGAAGAAAGAGTCTGATGAAGCGAGTAAAAAACGTCTGGATATGCTTAATGAAGAACTGGACGATAAAGAGCGCCAGTACTCCATCCTGGAAGAAGAGTGGAAGGCTGAAAAAGCCTCACTTTCTGGCACCCAGACGATCAAGGCTGAACTTGAGCAGGCGAAAATTGCCATTGAGCAGGCGCGTCGCGTGGGCGATTTGGCACGCATGTCAGAGTTGCAGTACGGCAAAATTCCGGAACTTGAAAAACAGCTGGAGATGGCGACGCAGTCAGAAGGCAAAACCATGCGTCTGCTGCGTAACAAAGTGACGGATGTGGAAATCGCAGACGTTCTGGCACGCTGGACGGGTATCCCTGTTGCCCGCATGCTGGAAGGGGAACGTGAAAAACTGCTGCGTATGGAGCATGACCTCCATCATCGTGTGATCGGCCAGGATGAAGCTGTTGAGGCCGTATCGAATGCGATTCGTCGTAGTCGTGCGGGCTTGTCAGATCCTAATCGCCCGATTGGTTCGTTCCTGTTCCTGGGGCCGACCGGCGTAGGTAAAACCGAGCTGTGTAAAACCCTGGCGAACTTTATGTTCGACAGCGATGACGCAATGGTGCGTATCGATATGTCTGAGTTTATGGAGAAACACTCGGTCTCGCGTCTGGTCGGTGCGCCTCCAGGATATGTCGGGTATGAAGAAGGGGGTTATCTGACTGAAGCGGTTCGTCGTCGTCCTTATTCCGTCATCTTATTAGATGAAGTGGAAAAAGCGCACCCGGATGTGTTCAACATTCTGCTGCAGGTATTGGACGATGGTCGTCTGACTGACGGGCAGGGGAGAACGGTCGATTTCCGCAATACTGTGGTGATCATGACCTCGAACCTGGGTTCCGATTTGATTCAGGAACGTTTCGGTGAACTGGATTACGGTCATATGAAGGATCTGGTGCTGGGTGTGGTTAGCCATAGCTTCCGCCCGGAATTCATTAACCGTATCGATGAAGTGGTCGTGTTCCACCCGCTTGGGGAAAAACACATTGCTTCTATTGCACAGATTCAGTTGCAGCGTCTGTATAAACGTCTTGAAGAGCGTGGCTATGAAATCCACATCTCTGACGAGGCGCTGAAACTGTTGAGTGCCAATGGTTACGATCCGGTTTACGGGGCGCGTCCTCTGAAACGTGCTATCCAGCAGCAGATCGAGAACCCGCTGGCGCAGCAAATCCTCTCCGGGGAGCTGATTCCTGGAAAAGTGATTCGCCTTGAAGTGAATGAAGACCGAATTGTGGCAGTGCAGTAAGTCACAAAACCTCAAAAACGAGCCTCTCGGGGCTCGTTTTTGTTTAAAAACCAGGCAAAACTCAATATCTGGGATAATATTTGCCTGGAAAGTGAGCGGTCAGTCATTATTTTCTGATTTACACTTGCAGCCTCAGAATAACTCCCTATAATGCGCCTCCACTGACACGGAACAACGGCACACAAGCCGCCGGGACAGAAGGGGTTCAGCGATGAACGCCGACAGAGAAAAGCGAAATTAAACGCTTGACTCTGAATGAGGAAAACGTATTATACGGGACCTCGCAACGGTGAGCGAAAGCCGCGTTGCACTGCTCTTTAACAATTTATCAGACAATCTGTGTGGGCACTCAAAGTGACATGGATTCTAAACGTCGAAAGACGCTAAATGAATACCAAAGTCTCTGAGTGAACATACGTAATTCATTACGAAGTTTAATTCACGAGCATCAAACTTAAATTGAAGAGTTTGATCATGGCTCAGATTGAACGCTGGCGGCAGGCC
>NZ_PQVS01000020.1:0-105539 GCF_002922995.1 Lelliottia sp. 7254-16 | reverse complement strand
CTGCAGCGTGCCTTTGACCACTGGCGCAACGTCTATAACCTTGAACGGCCGCACACCTCGCTGGATATGGCAGTGCCCGCTTCGCGGTATCAGCCATCAGCGCGGCAGTACAACAGTCACGCTGAACCCCCGGAATACGACGAGGGCGTGATGGTCAGGAAAGTGGATATCAGCGGAAAGCTGAGCCTGAGAGGGGTAACGCTGAAGGCAGGAAAAGCGTTCAGGGGTGAATATGTGGGACTGAAGGAAGGGGCTGAAGATGGCTGTTATGAGGTGTGGTGGTACAGCACGAAAGTGGGGGTGATCGACCTGAAGAAAAAGTCGATCACCATGGGTAAAGGATGTTAAATAGTGTTCACCATGTCCCCGAACACCTGTCTACCATGTCCCCGGACCGTACAGGGAGAGGGTTAGGGTGAGGGGTAAAAAACTCAACGCTCCCAGTACGACTCTTCCAGACTGTCTTCCCGCTCCGGCAGGCCACGCGTTAAACGCGGGGAATGCTGGTTCAGCACCTGATAGCTCACGCGGTTCGCGTATTTACACACCTGCGCCAGCGACGAATAGGTCAACCAGCTCAGTTGATGCTTACTGGAGTTCGGCACGTTGGTCCGGTGGTAGGCGTTGGCGGTGATATCGTGGAGCAGTGCAGCCAGCGCGCCGTCGCCCGCGCCGTTAGTATTCATGATCTTCTCCGGGCCGCCCATGTACGGGGCAATGTGGGAAAAGATCCGCAGCGGATTCACGCAATCTTTGTGGCGCATCGCGCGGCTGAACTCGTACTGGTTGAACTCGGCAATCGCCCCCGGCAGCAGCGGATGCTGGGTTTTACGTTTGTTCTCTTCCTCGGTGAAACCGGCCATAAACAGCCCAATCGGACCGGCGGTGCAGAGCACCAGATCCACCCAGTCCAGCGCCTTATTGGACGCCAGCAGCGGATCGTTTTCACCGGTCAGCGCTTCGGCTTCTTCTTCGTTCATTGCCAGAATCGAAACGTGCTCTTTCAGGAACGCCTGCCACCACTCTGGGTTATCGGCGATCACAAACTTGGTGCCCAGCGTCAACACCACCGGCACGTTGTATTTCTTTGCGTATTCCACTGCTTTCATGGTCGCTTCCGGCATCGGCTCACCGGGCTTACAGCGCACCAGATAGGAGGTCAGCACCAGCGCGGACGCCCCGGCGATCACCTCTTCGGGGATACTTTCTGCGCGCAGCTTATTCATGTGGCCAGGGCTGATGGCAAAGGTCCGTTCGCCGGAATCGCTGATCAGCGTAAAGCAGCGGCCAATCGCCCCGTCGACGCCTTGCAGGTAGTTCAGATCGGTGCGGCTGGAGGTGTTGCAGAGATAGCGGTAGGCGTAGCCACCGATTTCGATATTGCGGCACATCACGCCCAGTAATACGGAGCGGTCATCGGCAAGCACCGAATAGTTGTGCATGGTATTCCCGATAGTGCCACCGGCAAACTGATGAGTGATCAGATTTTCGCGCACCAGTTCCTGATACAAGGCTTCGGCGACATCGTCTTCGATTACCAGCGAATGCCCGGAACTGAGGCCATAACGAGCGACAAACGCATCATCCACTTTTGCTTCGATATCCACCAGCGTCTGATCGATACCGACCACCCACGCAGCGTTGGTTTCATTGACCGGCTGAGTTTGTTGCAGCAGCGGATCGCGGGCGTTGACGGGGAAATAGTGTTTGGATTTACGTTTACCGGGAAATTTCATTTTCTGCGCTGCAAGTGACTATTGGGCCGGAAATGGTAGCACAAACCCGGCCCACTGCGCGATTAGCGGCTCGCGGTCACCAGCGCCGCCATCATCTCTATATGTTCAGGTGAATCGTTAAGTGCCGGAATGTACTCATACTTTGTCCCGCCCGCTTCGAGGAAGAACTCCCGGTTTTGCACCGCAATCTCCTCAAGAGTTTCGAGGCAGTCCGCCGAGAAGCCCGGCGACATCACTTGAACGTGCTTCACGCCCTTCTCGCCAAGCATTTTGAGGGTTTCATCGGTATATGGCGTCAACCAGGGTTCACGGCCAAAGCGCGACTGGAAGGTCATCATCACCTTCTCTGGCGGTAATCCGAGCGCGGAAACCAACTCACGGGTGGTATCACGACAGCGCTGAGGATAATCATCGCCTTCATCGGCGTAACGCTGCGGAATGCCGTGATAGGAGAGCAGGAGCAGATCCGGCTCGCCGTGTTTGGCAAACGAGGCGCGCGCACTGCTAACCAGCGCCGCGATGTAAAGCTCGTTTTCGGCGTAGTCGCGGATAAAGGTGATGGCAGGAATACGGCGACGGGTCGCCAGAATACGCGCCAGCTCGTCCCAGACGGCAGCGACGGTCGAACAGGAGTATTGCGGGTACAAGGCCAGCACCACGATGTGATCAACGTCCTGGGAGAGCAGCTCTTCGACCGCGCTTTCCAGTGACGGTTTACCGTAGCTCATCCCGAGTGCCACGGGCATATCCGGTAAACGGGCGGCCAGCGCCTTCTCCTGACGACGGCTGTAAACCATCAGCGGCGAGCCCTCTTCCATCCACACGGACTGGTAGAGTTTAGCCACACGGGGGGAACGAATCGGCAGAATGACACCGCGCAGCAGCGGCCACCACAGCAATCTCGGGGTATCCACGACGCGGGAGTCGCTTAAAAACTGTCGCAGGTAACGTTTTACTGCCGCAGGGGTAGGTGCTTCTGGAGTGCCCAGATTGGCAAGCAGGATGCCGGTTTTCGCCTGACTCATTCACGCCTCTTAACCATTTGAATAGCTAATGATTGTAACTGAAAAGCAGGGAAACGGAACAGATTGCAGAAATAGGTGGGGGTTGGGTTGCCGGATGGCGCTTCGCTTATCCGGCCTACAAAGTCATCTGCAGGCCGAATAAATCACACATTAGCCGAGGATTTTTTCCAGCTCTGCGCGCACGTCAGCGACAGCTTTGGTGCCGTCAACTTTCGCGTATTGGGTGTTTCCAGACTGCGCTTCTTTCGAATAGTAGCCGATCAGTGGCGCGGTCATCTGATGGTATTCCACCAGGCGTTTACGCACGGTCTCTTCCTGATCGTCTTTACGCGTGGTCAGCTCTTCGCCAGTCACGTCGTCTTTGCCTTCCACTTTCGGTGGATTGAATTTGATGTGGTAAACGCGGCCAGAAGCAGCGTGAACGCGACGACCGATAATACGGTCAACGATCAGTTCATCAGGCACGTCGAATTCGAGAACGTAATCCACGTTGATGCCCGCTTCTTTCATGGCGTCAGCCTGCGGAATAGTGCGTGGGAAGCCGTCCAGCAGGAAACCGTTGCGGCAATCTTCCTGAGTGATGCGTTCTTTTACCAGCGCGATAACCAGTTCGTCAGTCACCAGCTTGCCTGCGTCCATGATGTCTTTCGCTTGTTTACCCAGCTCGGAGCCAGATTTAACAGCGGCACGCAGCATGTCACCCGTAGAGATTTGCGGAATACCGTATTTCTCCATGATGAACTGAGCCTGAGTTCCTTTACCCGCGCCCGGAGCGCCAAGCAGAATAATACGCATTGCGAAAATCCCCTCAAAAGTTGGTTCAATATTTCAAAAAGCGCTAAACAATACCATCAGAATGGGTATCGCTCAAGGAAGGCGGGACGGCTGAAACGGTTAACGGGGGAGATTATTTGGGTTAGCGCGGTTTGGTGCCCTCACCCCGGCCCTCTCCCACAGGGTGAGGGAGAAGACCAGGGGAGGCCGGGTGATTACGCCATCAACAGCGCATTCACACGTTTGATGAACAGGTTCGGATCTTCCAGCGTGCCGCGCTCAGCCAGCAGGGACTGATCCAGCAGCAGTTCAACCCACTCGTTAAACTGGGTTTCGTCCTGGGTATCCGCCGCACGTTTGACCAGCGGGTGATCCGGGTTCAGTTCAAAGATGTATTTCACTTCCGGGATAGCCTGGCCCGCAGCAGCGAACAGTTTCGCCATCTGAGTCCCCATTTCATCCGCGTCTGTGGTGACAATCGCCGGGGTGTCGGTCAGACGGTGTGTGAAACGCACTTCTTTCACGCGATCGCCCAGCAGGTTTTTCACACGCTCAACGAAGGGCTCCAGCGCTTTTTCCGCTTCTTTTGCGGTTTCGTCCACTTCATCAGCCAGCTTGTCGATAGATTCGTCAGCTTTGGCCACGGACTGGAATGATTTACCGTCGAACTCGGTCAGGTAGTTCATCATCCACTCATCAATGCGGTCGGAAAGCAGCAGCACTTCGATGCCTTTCTTACGCAGCAGCTCCAGATGCGGGCTGCTCTTCGCGGCAGCGTAGCTGTCAGCGGTGATGTAGTAGATTTTCTCCTGCCCTTCTTTCATGCGGGACACGTACTCTTCGAGAGACACGGTCTGCTCGGAAGAATCGGTGTGCGTCGAGGCGAAGCGCAGCAGTTTAGCGATCGCTTCGACGTTAGAAGAATCTTCCGCTGGGCCTTCTTTCAGCACCAGGCCGAACTGTTTCCAGAAGGTCTGATATTTTTCAGCGTCGTCTTTCGCCAGTTTTTCCAGCATCTGCAGAGAACGTTTGGTCAGAGCGTTACGCAGATTGCGCGTCACGGTGCTGTCCTGCAGGATTTCACGGGAGACGTTCAGCGGCAGATCGTTGGAATCAATCAGGCCACGCACGAAACGCAGGTAGTTCGGCATGAACTGCTCGGCGTCGTCCATGATAAACACGCGCTGCACGTACAGCTTCAGGCCGTGCTTGTGATCGCGGTTCCACATGTCCCACGGCGCCTGGGCCGGGATGTACAGCAGGCTGGTGTACTCCTGCTTCCCTTCCACACGGTTGTGGCTCCAGGTCAGCGGATCGGTAAAGTCGTGGGCGATGTGCTTGTAGAATTCGTTGTATTCGTCGTCTTTGATTTCAGACTTGTTACGCGTCCACAGGGCCTGCGCCTTGTTGATTTTCTCCCAGGAGACCACGGTTTCACCGTCGACCTCTTCGGTTTTTTCAATCTCAACCGGCAATGCAATGTGATCGGAGTATTTGCTGATGATCGAGCGCACGCGCCAGTCATTCAGGAAATCGTCTTCGCCTTCGCGCAGGTGCAGGGTGATTTCGGTTCCGCGATCGGCTTTAGTGATGTCATCAACGGTGTATTCACCTTCGCCGTGGGATTCCCAGAACACACCATTTTCCGCGCTGTCGCCCGCTGCACGGGTGCGTACGGTCACTTTGTCGGCCACGATAAAGGCGGAGTAGAAGCCGACACCGAACTGGCCGATCAGCTGGCTGTCTTTCGCCTGATCGGAGCCCATGGATTCGAGGAAGGATTTGGTGCCGGACTTCGCGATGGTCCCGAGGTGATCGATAACCTCATCGCGGTTCATACCAATACCGTTATCGGCAATGGTCAGAGTGCGGTTTTCTTTGTCAAAAGAGACGCGCACGCGCAGCTCGCCGTCGCCTTCATATAGATCCGGGTTGGACAGGGCGCGAAAACGCAGTTTGTCCGCCGCATCCGAGGCGTTGGAGATAAGCTCACGCAGGAAGATTTCTTTATTGGAATACAGGGAATGGATCATCAGGTGCAGAAGCTGTTTTACTTCTGACTGGAAACCACGGGTTTCTTGTCCTTTCATCTAGATCGACCTCAACAATGCCATTTTAAGTTAGGGTGTAAAAGCAGTTGAGTGAGAGATGGGGATAGTGCGGAAGGTTTTCAAGCGGAGGCCACGATCGCAGCCTCCGTTTGGTCAGAAAATAAGCTTGTGACGTCCAGCCAGAGAGTGTGACAGCGTGGTGCCGTCGACCATTTCCAGCTCGCCGCCAACCGGCACGCCGTGGGCGATGCGGCTGGCCTGAACGCCGTACTGCGCGCACAGTTCACCGATGTAGTTCGCGGTCGCTTCGCCTTCCACCGTCGGGTTGGTCGCGAGGATCACTTCGGTTAGCGTCTCGGATTCCAGACGCTGTTCGAGGCGATCGAGACCGATATCATCCGGGCCAATCCCATCCAGCGGAGAGAGATGGCCCATCAGCACGAAATAGCGGCCGGAAAACTGCCCGGTCTGCTCAATGGCGTAGATGTCCGCCGGACTCTCCACCACGCAAATCTGACCGTTTTCCTGACGACGCGGATTCGTGCAGATGTTGCACACATCCTGCTCGGTAAAGGTGCGGCAATCCGCACAGTGACCGATTTCTGACATGGCGCGGGTCAGTGCCTGCGCCAGGCGCATCCCGCCGCTGCGGTCGCGCTGTAACAGCGTAAACGCCATGCGCTGAGCTGATTTCGGGCCAACGCCCGGTAAGCAGCGCAGCGCTTCCATTAACTGCGTGAGCAGCGGACTGGTTTGCATCAGAACGGCATCTTAAAGCCTGGCGGCAGCTGCATTCCGGAGGAAACAGACGCCATTTTTTCTTTCTGGGTTTCATCGATACGGCGCGCAGCATCGTTGAATGCCGCAGCAACCAGATCTTCCAGCATGTCTTTGTCGTCTTCGAGCAGGCTAGGATCGATTTCCACGCGACGGCAGTTATGCGCGCCGTTGATGGTCACTTTGACCAGACCCGCACCGGATTCGCCAGTGACTTCCAGCTGTGCGATCTCTTCCTGTGCTTTCTGCATTTTGTCTTGCATCTGCTGGGCCTGTTTCATCAGGTTACCCAGACCGCCTTTACCACCAAACATAGGCTTCTCTCTTAAGTAGTCACGTTAAGGATTACGACTGTGAGTCAGACTCACGGTCAAATGGGACGGATACTCTCTTCATCCAGATCGGCGTCGAAGAAACGGCGCAGGGTCTGGATGTTATTATCCGCAATAATCGACTCGCGCGCCTGCGCGAGCTTCTCTTCATAAATGGCCTGACGCCACTCCAGCGGCGTGCGCATTGCTGGATTATCATCTTCAATGATAGTCAATTCAACCGGCGCGCCCTGTAATGTGGACAGCGCCTCAGCCAGCACCTGCTGTGCACTGGCAGAATTAAGGTGACGCTGGCCCGGACGTAAATGCAGACGAATTTGATGTCCGTCCTGCTCTTTCCAGGCATTCAGCGCAACCTGCTCGACCAGTTTCGGCAGCGTTAACTGGCTGACTTCAGCGGCCCAGGCATCCCGCTCGAGGGATTCTGCCGCCAGCTTCGCGGACAGTTCCGGCGTTTTATCATGTTCCAGCGCCTTTTTGAGCGCTTTTGGGGTCGCCACTTCCACCTTCACTGCTTCGGCGGTGTTGGTCGACTTCCAGCGGTAAGCCTCTTTCTTCGCCGGGGCTTTCTGTTCGAGCGCCGACGGCGATGGGCGCGACTGAACGCGCTCCGTTACCGATGCCAGTCGTTCGAGGGCGGCGTTGTTAACCGGCCGCGCTCTTCCTGGCGCTGCCGGTTCACTCTTTTTTGGTTTGGTTGCTCCCTGCGCGCGCTGTAGCTGGCTACGGGCGGCGAGCACCGAACTGGTGGCATCCGGCAGCGGTACGTCCTGCCCAGGCGGCGGTGCAGAGTGTTGCGGCATCGCCGTAGGCGTCATGACCGCCGTCGGGGCAGCAGGAGCATAAGACTGGCGCGGCACTTCTGGCTCAGGCAACGGCATCCGCGGATGGAACGCCAGGGCGCGGAGAAGCGTCATCTCGACGCCCATTCGGCGGTCCGGCGCAAACGGTAATTCTTTGCGGCCAATCAGCAGCGTCTGGTAATAGAGCTGCACATCAGCGGGCGGAACGGTACGCGCCAGTTCACGCATCCGCTGTTCAATCATCGCCATATCCGCGCCAATGGCCGACGGGGAAAGTTGCAGCATCGCCACGCGATGCAGCAGCGCCAGCATTTCGACCAGCAGCGTTTCCCACTCGACGCCGCGAGACGCCGCAACGTTCACCAGTGACATGGCGCGTTCGCCGTTGGCCTCAATGATCGCTTCAATCAGCGACAGGGCCTGATCGTCGTCGAGCGTGCCGAGCATGGTACTCACCGCTTCGGTCGACAGCTGGCCGTCACCGCTGGCAATCGCCTGATCGGTCAGACTTAATGCGTCACGCAGGCTGCCGTCCGCCGCTCGCGCCAGCAGTTGCAGAGCGCGCGGTTCGTGGACGATCTTTTCTTCATCAAGAATGTGTTCGAGCTGAGTGCGAATCTGATCGACGTCCAGCGCCTTCAGATGGAACTGCAAACAGCGCGACAGGATCGTGACCGGCAGCTTTTGCGGATCGGTGGTCGCCAGCAGGAATTTGACGTGCGATGGTGGCTCTTCCAGTGTTTTCAGCAGAGCGTTAAAACTGTGGCGCGACAGCATGTGGACTTCATCGATCAGATAGACCTTGAAGCGACCACGCGCCGGGGCGTACTGCACGTTGTCCAGCAGGTCGCGCGTATCTTCGACTTTGGTGCGCGAGGCGGCATCGATTTCGATCAGATCGACAAAACGCCCCTGCTCGATTTCCCGGCAGTTATCACACACGCCGCATGGCGTAGCGGTGATCCCGGTTTCGCAGTTCAGGCCTTTTGCCAGCAAACGGGCAATAGAGGTTTTACCGACGCCGCGCGTGCCGGAGAAAAGATACGCGTGATGGATGCGTCCTAGCGATAAACCGTTCGCCAGGGCGGTCAGCACATGTTCCTGGCCGACAACGTCAGCAAAGGTTTGGGGTCGCCACTTTCGGGCTAACACCTGATAACTCATGGGCAGGCTCTGCAACGCTGGAAGGTGGATATTCAGGGAGGTAATGCTAACACAACCTCACCCATTGGGCGAGGTTGCGGGAAGAGGGATTAATGACCCGGGAAAGGGACCAGGCTGTAGCTGGTGATACCCTGTTTTTCCAGGCGCTGTTCGCCGCCGAGATCGAACAGATTGATGATGAAGGCCGCATCGGTCACTTCGCCACCCAGACGACGGATCAGCTTCACGGTCGCTTCGATCGTACCGCCAGTCGCCAGCAGATCGTCAACCACCAGCACTTTGTCGCCAGGTTTGATCGCATCAACGTGAATTTCCAGCTGATCGGTGCCGTATTCCAGCTCATAGCTCTCGGCAATGGTTTCACGCGGCAGTTTGCGCGGTTTGCGTACCGGCACAAAGCCCACGCCCATCGCCAGCGCAACCGGTGCGCCGAACAGGAAGCCACGCGCTTCGGTCCCTACTACTTTGGTGATCCCGGCGTTTTTATAACGCTCAACCAGCAATTCAATGCTGAGTGCGTACGCTTTCGGGTCTTCCAGCAAGCTGGTGACATCACGGAAAAGAATGCCAGGCTTTGGATAGTCCTGGATGCTTTTGATGCTGTTTTTCAGAAATTCAAGCTGCTGCGCAGTCGCGGTCATAAATGTATGCCTGGTTAAAAACGGTGTTTCTCACGGCGCGCATAATCATGTGGTCAAAGTAACAAGCGATTAACTTTTGACCAGGCGCACCTGTGCTCGAAAACGGTCGAATTTACTGGCTGAGCGGGATAATTGCAACAGCCATCATTGCTCTTCAGTGCTTTTGTTGCTTTTCATCAACGACGGGGATTCGCCACATAAAGAAAAGCAGACAGGCGAGGATCGCCAGCAGCAGGATACGCACCCACATCATCTTCACCAGCCATAATGAAATGGCAAAGGTCACAAGCGTGACTGCAATAGCACGAGGCTTTGCGCCAGGTGGCATCGCCCGGTATTGTTGCCAGTGGCGCAGATAGCCGCCAAACCACGAGCGATAGAGCAACCAGTGGTGAAAGCGCGGCGATGAACGGGCAAAACACCACGCCGCCAGCAGAATAAAGGGCGTCGTAGGTAGCAATGGCAAAACCACGCCGAGCGTACCCAGCACTACCGCAAGCCAGCCAATGATGATTAAAATAGTACGCTGCATAATGCGAATCGTTATCAAACTGAACGGCTACTTTACCACTGGAGAGCGTATTGAAAACAGCCTTGCTTTTGGAGACGCTGCAAAATCAGCTGATCGCCCTGCGTCAGCAGGCATCACCGCTGTTGCAGCACGCGACGCTGAAGCCACGCTTTGACCGGCAGTTGTTTCGTACCCGCAGTACCCTGATAAAAGATTATCTGGATGAAACTCAGCATAACCTTGATGAGCTGCGTCATGCCGTCGAGAGCCAGCAAAACGAGCAGGTGGCGTGGCTGGCGGAGCATCTGGTGGAACAGGTCACCGCCTTACACCGTGAAATCACCGCCTGGCCGCTGCGCGTATGGGATACACCTTCGCCGGGAGCGGCAAAATGGCAGCGTAAGCGGCTGGAGCATCAGGATTTTGAGCGTCGCCTGTACGCGATGAAAAACGAACGCGAACAGCAGCTTAAAGGAAGCGAAACGCTGGAAGAACAGCAGCGTTTAATGCGGGAAATTTCCGCCCTGGAAGGACGACTCATCCGCTGCCGTCAGGCGCTGGATGAGATAGAGCGCGTGATTGCGCGCATGACCCGCTAAATGGAGCTAAACATGTCGCTGGAAAATGCGCCTGATGAGGTCAAACTGGCCGTCGATTTGATAATGCTGCTGGAAAATCATGACCTTCCGGCGGAGACGGTGTTGAAAGCACTGGAGATTGTGCGGCGGGATTTTGAGGGGAAACTACGTCCTGACTCAGCGCCGTAGTTTCCCCCTCACCCCAGCCCTCTCCCAAAAGGAGAGGGAATAAGATCAAGCTGGCGTCGGATCGTCGCCCTTCACTTCGCGCTTCACTTCCGTGTGCTCGTCACCCTTCTCATTGCGCAGGTGAACTTCGAGCTGGTTGAAGGCGATATTGATGTCGTTTTCACGGCACAGACGATCGATGGTGCGGTTGAGTTCGTCCACCGCATAGCTACGATCGCGCAGTTCACGCACGTATAAACGCAGCTCGTGATCCAGGGTACTTGCCCCGAATGTGGTGAAGAACACGGACGGTGCCGGATCGTGCATCACTTTCGGATGCTCCGTTGCCGCTCGCAGCAGCACCTCTTTCACCTTGTCCAGATCCGAACCGTACGCCACGCCGAGGCGGATCACCACGCGAGTGATGGTGTCGGAAAGCGACCAGTTGATCAGACGTTCGGTCACGAAGGCTTTGTTCGGGATGATCACCTCTTTGCGGTCGAAGTCGGTGATCGTCGTCGCACGGATGCGGATCTTGCTGACCGTCCCGGAGAAGGTGCCGATGGTGACCGTATCGCCGATACGCACCGGGCGTTCGAACAGAATGATCAGGCCAGAGACGAAGTTCCCGAAGATCTCCTGCAAACCGAAACCGAGACCGACCGACAGCGCAGCGGCCAGCCACTGTAATTTATCCCACGAGACGCCCAGCGAACCGAAGACAGTCATCGCCCCGGTCACCAGAATCACATAGTTGAGAATGGTGGTGATGGCGTAAGAAGAGCCCTGCCGCATGTTGAGACGCGACAGGATAAGTACTTCCAGCAGACCAGGTAAGTTGCGGATCAGCGCCCAGGCCACCACCGACGAAACCAGCGCAAACAGCAGACTGCCCATCGTCACGCTTTTCATTACCGCCGCACCGGCTTCAGTGCCGTTGTACTGCCACAGGGTAATACTGTCGAGATAGGCAAACACGGTGATCAAATCAGACCAGATCGCCCAGAACATCACACCAAACAGGGCGATCATCACCAGCATGGTGATACGCAGCGTTTGCTGGTTCACCTGCTCCAGCGCGATGGTCGGCTCTTCCTGCGGCTCCGCCCCTTCAGCGCCCTCTTTCACCATGTTCTGACGACGGGCCAGCGCACGACGATAGGCGATACGCCGCGCCGCAACGCTCAGACCGCGCAGCACCGTTTGGTACAGCAGGTTCCAGAGAATGACCAGATAGACGGTTTCAATCCAGCGGCCCGACAGGCGCAGCGTGGTGTAGAAATAGCCCGTCGCGGTTAGCACCATCAGCGCCAGCGGAATAATCGCCAGCACGGTGACGGTGATCAACCGAATGTTATGCGACTCTTTGTCGCGCCAGCTGTCGCGGCACATCGGCCACATCAGCACTGCAATCAGCAGCAGGTTCAGGAAGATAGCGAGCTGGCCGAGCACGTCGTCCATCAGATGCAGCGGGGAAAGTTCGGCCACGACCGACCAGAAGTGCAGCGGCAGCAGCGCCAGGCTCACGCGCACAATCTGGCGACGCCAGTGGCTGGTGAGCTGTTCAGGCATATTGAAGTGGCGCACCGCCACGCCGTCTTTTTCCAGCACTTTCCAGCACAGACCGAACACCAGCCAGAACAGCGCCAGTTTTTTGCTGAACGCCCACAGCAGATCGCTGATGTTGAGCTGCATGGTCAGCAGGATCAGGCCCGCCGCCAGGATCAGCAGACACACAGGCAGGGCGCGGATCAGGTCGATGAAAATCGCTTTTGGCGTGTGTAACTGGCTGTCATTGCGCAGTTGCCCCACTTCATGGGCCAGCTTCGCCTGATACTTTTTAAGCCAGCCGAGACGCCAGCGGATCAGTCCCGCAATCAACAGCAGCGGCAGACCGGCGAGGAATGCAATCATCACCGCAGGCCAGGCTTTCTCCCAGTTGACGGTAATTTTCATGCTCTTAATCTGGGATTTCAGTGTCTCAGGGAAAGATTTAATCCAGTCCCAGTCCATCGGTTTATTGCTGTTTACCCAGAAGATTTGCTGGGTGAGGATTTCCTTCAGGCTTTTCGACACGCTCACCAGCTGCTGCTGGTTGATTTGCAGGTTAATCGCCATCATCAGCTGATTGCCCAGCTGTTTGTTGAGCTGATCCAGCAGCTCACGGCGCATATCCACCACCTGGAGCAGCGCATCGTGAACTTCGTCATTCACTTCGCTGGAATGACCGTCTTCGACTTTGGCGACAAAGGCGTCGCTCTGGAAAAGCGCGTCGCGCTGCTGGTTGATTTCAAACTGTTCCAGACGCAAATCCGCAATGCGGTTGGTCATGTCTTCCAGTTCATCGGCGGACGGCAGCGTCTGCTGTTGCTGATAAAGAATGCGCGAAAGCAGCAGACTGCCCTTCAGCACCGCAATCTGTTCTTTAATATTACGTTCCGCCTGCAGCGCGCGATCCAGCCAGTTTTTAACTTTGATATTTTGCTGCACCAGCGAGTTACCGCTTTCAGTGGCCTGAATGAGCCGCTGGCTGAGCTGGTGGTTAATATCCAGTTCCTGCTTCACCAGCGGATTGCTCTGGATACGGGTAGTTTCGTCCGGCGAGACCGCTTCCTGCGCTGTTTTTTCCGTCAGCGTCAGGCGCTTACTGTTGACCGCTTCCTGCAATAGCTGGAGCTGATGCTCAAGTCGATTGATATTGGCCGTGACATAATCGCGTTGCTTTTGCAGCGTATCCTGCAAAATGGTATTGCCTTCGAGGCTTTTGCGTTGCTGGTCAATTTGCGCATTGAGCAGCGTTTGCTGGGCCAGCAGCAGCGTTTGCTGCGTCGGACGCAGCGCGCCCTCGCCCACCGTGGTGCCGTTCAGGCGGTTACGGATCTGCTGAAGCTGCTGCGAGGCGGAGTACATCGCGTTCTGCACGCGTTCCGGCTGTGTTTGCAGAGAAACCAGCTGGCTGTTGTAGGTGGCGAGATCGCTCTGCCCGGTTTGTAAATCATCGAGCACCTGCGACATGCGGGACTCAAGCTGGCGAAGGGAGAGCGTGGCCAAGGTTTTGCGGGTTTCATCGTCGTTGTCGACGTCGCTCAGGGCATTGAGCGAGGCCGTAGCCTGGCGCATTTTGTCCGGTGCTTCGGCCACTTTCTGACGTAGCTGGGTGGTTTCGGTTTTGACGCGCTCGATTTTATCCAGCGTCTCAATCGTTTCCGACAGATCGGCCTGCACTAGCTTTTCCTGCGGCGTGAGGTCTTTTTGCTTGTTCAGTGCGTCCAGTTGAGACTGAACGTCTGCACGGGTCGGGACATCGTTATTGTTGTCAGCACGAGCATGAACGGCGGGGGCCATAGCGAAGTAAAACAGCACCGCGAAAATCAGGGCGAAAACAGGGTGTTGCGAGCGAGTGTAGTGCAGCATAGTGATGAATTTGATGTCAGAAATGACCGGAAATAGTCTGGCGCGAAGGATATCACGGCAGGTGCAGGCAGAATAGCGCGAACATAATGCTCCAGGATAATTCCTGGCCGCGCTCAGCCCGGCAGGGAATCGGGTTCAGCGCGAAGCGTCGGGCAGAACTGGCACATCTCCAGCAAAATGGCGACGTAGCTGCGTGCTTCTTGTCTCAGGTCGAACGACTGCGGGGCAAAAAGCCAGTTTTCCATCAGCCCGGAAATATAGCTGCGCATCAAAATAGCCGTTCTGCGGGTGAGCAAATTTGCTGGCAGCATGTTAGCCTGAATACATTGATTCAGCGTATATTCGATACGATCGTAACTTTCCAGGCATAAGCTTCGTTGTGCCTGTTGCACAACGGCCATTTCGCCGACAAACTCACATTTATGGAAGATGATCTCCATCATCAGGCGGCGTCTTTCCTCAATCACTGTCGCCTCAAGAACATGGACAAGAATTTCTCTCAGAACTGAGAGTGGATCGTCAGGGAATTTTGCCCGATACTCAGTCTCAAGATCGGTAATACTGGATTCTGATAACTCCCAAATTTCACTGAATAAATCTGACTTATTTTTGAAATGCCAGTAAATCGCTCCGCGTGTGACGCCAGCGGCCTGAGCAATCTGCGCCAGGGATGTAGAAGACACTCCCTGCTGAGAAAACAGGCGTAATGCCACATCCAGTATGTGTTGACGTGTCTCAAGCGCTTGTTGTTTGGTTTTTCGTGCCATACGTCAATGAATTTACAGGAGTCAGATTTACATACATTTATGAATGTATGTACCATAGCACGACGATAATATAAACGCAGCAATGGGTTTGCGGACTTTTGATCCATTGATCAATTTGAAATCGGACACTCGAGGTTTACATATGAACAAAAACAGAGGGCTAACGCCTCTGGCGATCGTTCTGATGCTCTCAGGCGGCTTAGCGCTTACAGGATGTGATGAGAAACAGGCTCAACAGGGAGCACAGCAGATGCCAGAAGTGGGTGTCGTGACGCTGAAAACTGAACCTCTCCAAATCACCACAGAATTACCAGGCCGTACAAGCGCTTACCGCGTTGCGGAAGTTCGTCCTCAGGTTAGCGGGATCATCCTGAAACGTAACTTCACCGAGGGTGGTGATATCGAAGCGGGTGTTTCTCTGTATCAGATTGATCCAGCAACCTATCAGGCCGCTTACGAAAGCGCTAAAGGCGATCTGGCTAAAGCCGAAGCGGCAGCCAAAATCTCCCAGCTGACGTTGAACCGCTATAAAAAACTGCTCGGCACGCAATACATCAGCCAACAGGATTACGACACGGCGCTGGCCGATTCTCAACAGTCTAACGCTGCAGTTGTTGCCGCAAAAGCCGCTGTTGAAACGGCACGCATTAACCTGGCGTACACCAAAGTGACCTCCCCTATCAGCGGCCGTATTGGTAAATCAGCCGTCACTGAAGGCGCTCTGGTACAGAACGGACAAGCCACTGCGCTGGCAACTGTGCAGCAGCTTGACCCGATCTACGTGGATGTTACGCAGTCCAGCAACGATTTCCTGCGTCTGAAACAAGAGCTGGCCAGCGGTGCGCTGAAACAAGAAAACGGTAAAGCAAAAGTGGAACTGGTGACCAGCGATGGCATCAAATTCCCGCAGGCTGGCGCGCTGGAATTTTCTGACGTGACCGTCGATCAAACCACTGGTTCTATCACCTTACGTGCGATTTTCCCGAACCCTGACCACACGCTGTTGCCAGGTATGTTCGTTCGCGCGCGTCTGGAAGAAGGCACCAACCCAACCGCACTTCTGGTTCCACAGCAGGGCGTAACCCGTACGCCACGCGGTGATGCCAGCGCACTGGTTGTCGGTGCTGATGACAAAGTCGAAACGCGTCAAATCACTGCTACGCAGGCGATTGGCGACAAATGGCTGGTGACGGAAGGTTTGAAAGATGGCGATCGCGTGATTGTTACTGGTTTGCAAAAAGTACGTCCTGGCGCGCAGGTGAAAGCACAGGAAGTCAAATCTGACGAGAAACAACAAGCCGCAGCCGGTGGCCAGTCAGAACAAACCAAGTCTTAACTTAAACAGGAGCCGTTAAGACATGCCTAATTTCTTTATCGATCGCCCCATATTTGCATGGGTGATCGCTATCATCATCATGCTTGCAGGGGGACTGGCGATCCTGAAGCTGCCCGTAGCGCAATATCCAACGATTGCGCCGCCTGCAGTTTCGATCACCGCGACCTATCCTGGGGCTGACGCAAAAACGGTGCAGGACACCGTGACACAGGTTATCGAACAGAACATGAACGGTATCGATAACCTGATGTACATGTCCTCCAACAGTGACTCAACCGGTACAGTTCAGATTACCCTGACCTTCCAGTCTGGTACTGATGCGGATATCGCGCAGGTTCAGGTGCAGAACAAACTGCAGCTGGCTATGCCGTTACTGCCGCAAGAAGTGCAGCAGCAGGGCGTGAGCGTGGAGAAATCTTCCAGTAGCTTCCTGATGGTTGTTGGCGTTATCAACACCAACGGCACCATGACGCAGGAGGATATTTCCGACTACGTGGGCGCCAACATGAAGGACGCTATCAGCCGTACTTCTGGTGTGGGTGACGTTCAGCTGTTTGGTTCACAGTACGCGATGCGTATCTGGATGGACCCGAACAAACTGAACAACTTCCAGCTGACGCCAGTGGACGTGATCAGCGCCATTAAAGCGCAGAACGCCCAGGTCGCCGCCGGTCAGTTAGGCGGTACGCCGCCGGTGAAAGGCCAGCAGTTGAACGCCTCTATCATCGCGCAGACCCGTCTGACGTCGGCCGATGAGTTCAGTAAAATTCTGCTCAAAGTGAATCAGGACGGTTCTCAGGTTCGCCTGCGCGACGTTGCGAAGGTTGAACTGGGCGGTGAAAACTACGACATCGTAGCGAAGTTCAACGGTCAGCCTGCTTCCGGTCTGGGGATTAAACTGGCGACTGGCGCAAACGCGCTGGATACCGCCAATGCGATCCGTGCTGAACTGGCGAAAATGGAGCCGTTCTTCCCGTCAGGTCTGAAAATCGTTTACCCGTATGACACCACGCCATTCGTTAAAATCTCGATTCACGAAGTAGTGAAAACGCTGGTCGAAGCGATCATCCTGGTGTTCCTGGTGATGTATCTGTTCCTGCAAAACTTCCGCGCGACGTTGATTCCAACCATCGCCGTACCGGTCGTACTGTTAGGCACATTTGCGATACTGGCGATGTTCGGCTTCTCGATAAACACCCTGACGATGTTCGGGATGGTGCTCGCCATCGGCTTGCTCGTGGACGACGCCATCGTGGTGGTCGAAAACGTCGAGCGTGTGATGGCCGAAGAAGGACTCCCGCCGAAGGAAGCGACGCGTAAATCAATGGGCCAGATTCAGGGCGCACTGGTCGGTATCGCGATGGTTCTGTCAGCGGTATTTATCCCGATGGCCTTCTTCGGTGGGTCAACCGGTGCGATTTACCGTCAGTTCTCCATCACCATTGTTTCGGCAATGGCGCTGTCTGTTCTCGTGGCATTGATCCTGACGCCAGCGCTGTGCGCCACCATGCTGAAACCGATTCAGAAAGGGGGCCACGGTGAGCATAAAGGGTTCTTCGGTTGGTTCAACCGCATGTTTGATAAGAGCACTCATCATTACACCGACAGCGTAGGCAATATTCTGCGCAGCACCGGTCGTTATCTGCTGCTGTATATCATCATCGTGGTCGGCATGGCGTTCCTGTTCGTTCGTCTGCCAAGCTCCTTCCTGCCGGATGAAGACCAGGGCGTATTCCTGACAATGGCGCAGCTTCCTGCGGGTGCATCGCAAGAACGTACCCAGAAAGTGCTGGATGAAGTGACCAATTACTACCTCACCAAAGAGAAAGCGAACGTTGAATCCGTGTTTGCGGTTAACGGCTTTGGCTTTGCGGGTCGTGGTCAGAACACCGGCATCGCCTTCGTATCTCTGAAAGACTGGAGCGAACGTCCAGGCGAAGAGAACAAAGTTGAAGCAATTACCGGCCGCGCGATGGGCACCTTCTCGCAGATTAAAGATGCGATGGTGTTTGCGTTCAACCTGCCAGCGATTGTGGAACTGGGTACGGCGACCGGCTTCGACTTCCAGCTGATTGACCAGGGCGGTTTGGGTCACGAAAAACTGACTCAGGCACGTAACCAGCTCTTTGGTGAAGTGGCAAAACACCCTGACCTGTTGGTCGGTGTGCGTCCTAACGGCCTGGAAGATACTCCGCAGTACAAGATTGATATCGACCAGGAAAAAGCACAGGCGCTGGGCGTTTCTATTAGCGACATCAATACCACACTGGGCGCAGCCTGGGGCGGTAGCTACGTCAACGACTTCATCGACCGTGGTCGCGTGAAGAAGGTGTACGTGATGTCCGAAGCGCAATACCGTATGTTGCCGAACGATATTAACAACTGGTATGTACGCGGCAGCAATGGTCAGATGGTTCCGTTCTCGGCCTTCTCGACTTCCCACTGGGAATACGGTTCACCGCGTCTGGAACGTTACAACGGCTTGCCATCGATGGAAATCCTCGGTCAGGCAGCACCAGGCAGAAGTACCGGTGAAGCCATGAACCTGATGGAAGAACTGGCGGCGAAACTGCCTTCAGGCATCGGCTATGACTGGACGGGTATGTCCTATCAGGAACGTCTGTCCGGTAACCAGGCCCCTGCCCTGTACGCCATCTCGCTGATTGTGGTGTTCTTGTGTCTGGCCGCATTGTACGAGAGCTGGTCGATTCCGTTCTCCGTTATGCTGGTGGTTCCATTGGGTGTTATCGGTGCGCTACTCGCCGCTACATTCCGTGGTCTGACCAACGACGTTTACTTCCAGGTGGGCCTGCTGACAACCATTGGCTTGTCGGCGAAGAACGCGATACTTATCGTGGAATTCGCCAAAGACCTGATGGATAAAGAAGGTAAAGGCCTCATCGAGGCCACGCTGGAAGCGGTGCGTATGCGTCTGCGTCCAATTCTGATGACATCCCTGGCGTTTATCCTTGGGGTAATGCCGCTGGTCATCAGCTCTGGTGCAGGCTCCGGTGCGCAGAATGCCGTCGGTACAGGTGTAATGGGCGGGATGGTCACTGCGACCGTGTTGGCTATCTTCTTCGTTCCGGTATTCTTCGTGGTGGTACGCCGCCGCTTCAGCCGTAAGAGTGACGACGTTGAACATAGTCACCCGGTAGATCATCACTGATACCGGTTTCACATACTAAAAAGGCCGCAATTTGCGGCCTTTTTCTTTGTCTGAACGAAATCATAAAATACGCTTATTGTCGGTTCATTTATTTTCCCCATCGTAATATGGCGTATCCTATTTAATGCATTCATTAATCACTGCTGCGGGTATTATAATTCAGAGACACCTTAAATTATTAGGATTATTCCTGGTCGAGTAGTGTGACAAGCGACATGTCTGAATCCTGATTTCATTCGTAAATTTAAGCTAACGTGATGAATCTAAAGGTTGCAGCCAAATTACCAACCTTGATGACGTTAAAAATGCCCCCATTAATGATGGACATTCTCATAAAGCCCGTTAACTAAACTTTTAATTGTAATTTTTCGTAATAGCGCGGTGAAATCTTGATCAGCATGGATTATAGTTAAGGCATCAGGACAAGCACCCGTAAAGGCTAAGCCAGTTGTATCCATCCGGACATTGATGCTCGGTGAGTAAAGAATCACTCAAAAGGGGATGCGCTATGGACGAGTACTCGCCAAAAAGGCATGATATCGCGCAGTTGAAATTTCTCTGCGAATCCTTGTACCATGACTGCCTTGCCAATCTTGATGAAAGTAACCACGGCTGGGTTAATGATCCAACTTCCGCTATCAATTTGCAGCTAAATGAACTCATCGAACATATAGCAACCTTCGCACTTAATTATAAGATTAAGTACAATGAAGATAATAAACTGATTGAGCAAATTGATGAATATCTGGACGACACCTTTATGTTGTTCAGCAGTTACGGCATTAACACACAGGATTTGCAAAAATGGCGCAAATCGGGAAATCGCCTATTCCGTTGTTTCATCAACGTGAGCAGAGCTAACCCGGTCAGTCATTCCTGTTAAAATTATTACAAATACTAAGGTAAATTTATGTCTGATAAACCATTAACAAAGACAGATTATTTGATGCGCTTGCGACGTTGCCAGTCACTCGACACGCTGGAGCGTGTTATTGAAAAAAATAAATACGAGCTGCCCGATCATGAATTGGCTGTATTTTATTCAGCTGCCGATCACCGCCTTGCTGAGTTAACGATGAATAAGCTGTATGACAAAATCCCTGTTTCTGTGTGGAAATTTGTCCGTTAATTTTTAACTCTGTGTTTTATAGGTTTTATCGTTATCTTCTTTACGCTGAACTCACCTTTCGATTTACGATCCCTGTGTGACAGACAGACCCATCGTTTCAAATGTGCGCCAAGGCAACAATGTTGTGACTATCATCACATCAGCTCAATGGGAACGTTCCCTTTCACGATGAGGTTCTTTACGCTATTGCGCAAAGATTATTCCAGTGAGGTTTCCCATGAGTGAAGAAAAACAAAAGATGATTGCCGGTGAACTTTACCGCCCCTCGGATGAAACATTGCGGGCAGAGCGCCTGCGCGCACGCCATCTGGTTCATCGCTATAACCACACGGAACCCGATGCTAAAGCCGAACGTCGTACAATACTGGCTGACCTTCTTGGCCAGGCCGAAGGCGCATATATCGAGCCAAGTTTTCGCTGTGATTACGGCTATAACATTTTCCTCGGAAAAGAATTTTACGCCAATTTCGACTGCGTGATGCTGGACGTTTGCCCTATTCATATCGGTGATAACTGCATGCTGGCGCCGGGTGTCCATATTTATACTGCCACCCATCCTTTAGATGCGACAGAACGCAACAGCGGCGCCGAATTAGGCAAGCCGGTTACTATCGGTAATAATGTCTGGATTGGTGGACGCGCAGTGATTAATCCCGGTGTGACTATCGGCGATAACGTAGTCGTCGCCTCGGGCGCGGTGGTCACAAAAGACGTGCCAGCTAACGTCGTGGTGGGCGGTAATCCCGCGAAGGTCATCAAAACGCTGTAAGCGAGAAACCGGCAACTGTTATGGTTTTTCAGCGCATAACTGTTACTTTTTTCACACCAACCGCTCCCCTAAAATAGGCAGATCCCCTGTATTTTAAAATTCATGAAGGTTATAAATGACAGAGATACAGCGCCTGCTTACTCAAACCATCGACGATCTTAATTCCCGCGAAAAGCGCGACAATCGCCCGCGCTTTAGCATTAGCTTTATCCGTAAACACCCTGGCTTATTCCTGGCAATGTATGCCGCGCTGCTGGCGACGCTCGTCGTTATGTTGCTGTCAGAAACGCTGATTGGCTCAGTCTGGCTGCTGGTGGTTCTGTTTATCGTCTTTAATGCCTTTTTCTTCTTCGACGTTAATCCCCGCTATCGCTATGAAGACATCGACGTACTCGATTTCCGCGTGTGCTATAACGGCGAGTGGTACAACACGCGCTATGTGCCGCCGGAGCTGCTCAGCGAGATTCTGCATTCACCGAACGTGGAAGAAACGCAAAAGGCGAAATTGCAGAAGATGATCTCCACCAAAGGCGAACTGTCGTTCTACGACGTGTTTACCCTTTCTCGTCCAGCCACTGCGTAATTAGCATTTGCAAGCGCCTGATAGCAGGCGCAAATTGCGACGCTGAAGTATTCCCGTATCCCAGCACCAGACCGGTTTGCCCGTTCTGCGTATCAAGGTAATAGCCGCTCAGGGCCGCCGGTGCCAACTGATACTGCTTTGCCTGCTGCACGATCGCTTTATCATCCACGCCATCAATCGCCACCGTCAAATGCATTCCACCTTCTCCGGCCAGCACCCGGTGTGGAACGGTGAGTTCGGCTGTAATCGCTTCGCGAAGCTGTCGGTAACGCTTGCGATACAGCCGGCGCATCGCCGCAAGATGTCTCGCGTAATGCCCCTCTTCGATAAACAACGCCAGCGTGCGCTGTTCGGCACGGTGCCCGCCGCGCAGCAAAGAACCTATAGCGGGCTGGACGGCGTGTGCTAACGCTTTCGGCAAGACCATGAATCCGGTGCGCAGCGACGGGAACAGCGTTTTGCTGAACGTCCCCAGATACACCACCGGCGCATTATCCTGCATTCCCATCATCGCCGGGACCAGTTCGCCGCTATAGCGAAACTCACTGTCGTAATCATCTTCGATAATCCAGGCATTGTGCTGACGCGCTATTTCCAGCAGCGCAAAACGCCGGTTGATACTGAGCACACTTCCGTAGGGATACTGATGAGATGGCGAGGTGAATATCAGTTTGGGTGAGTGCTCATGCATTTCCAGGCGCACGCCTTCTTCATCAACCGGCATCCCGACCATCGTCAGACCCGATTTTGCAAACGCGCTTTTTGCGCCTGCGTATCCGGGATCTTCAATCCAGGCAATATCTCCCGCCTCACTCAATAGCTGAGTACACAGGCTTACGCCTTCCAGCGCGCCTTCGGTAATCACAATCTGGCTGGCATCGCACTGAATACCACGCGAGAGCGCAAGGTGACGGGCAATCGCCTCGCGAAGCGTAAGTTCTCCGGCCGGAGAACCATAACCCAGCAGTGCGCTGCCCTCTTCGCGCAGCACCCGATCGTATAAGCGTCGCCAAAGGGGTAAAGGGAAATAGTTGATTGCTGGCGTACCGGGCGTGAATGCAGGCACCGGCGTGCCGCGCGGCGTTGGCGCGGGAAGGTGTGCCACGCGGCGCGCGAGGGTAACGTCCAGCCCTTGCGGCTCCTGAGCTGAATCATGATTCCCCAGACGAGCTACGCGTGTCCCCTGGCGATTACGCAGCAAATAGCCTTCGAGCGTCAGCTGTTCCAGCGCCGCGTTCACCGTATTGCGGGAAATCGCCAGATGCTGGGCGATAAGACGAGAACCCGGCAAGCGGCTGTCGGCCTGCAACCTGCCGCTTAGAATGGCTTCGCGCAGCGCCTTGTATAACGAACGCTGGAGCGTATTCTCGCCGCGCTGTTGCAGCGCTCGCGTAATTAATGCGTAAAAGTCGTCGCCTGGTATGTTCATGGCATCCTCCGTGGTACCACCATAACATAACAATGTGGACCTTTTTACAGAGCCACATATTCCCTACTCTGAAACTCTACTTAAGCAACAGGAATCAACATGAACCAACTCAATCAGTTTGGCCAGCCAGTGGGTGACGCACTTATCGACTGGCAGCCGCGCCAGCATCCAGAACGTGTGGAACTTAAGGGGCGCTATTGTTCTTTAACCCCGCTACGCCCGGAACATGCCGCCGCGCTTTTTGCCGCCTATCAGCTGGCGGAAGATACCCGCAGCTGGACATGGCTATTGCGTGAACCGGATGCCAATGTTGAAGAGTTTACCGCCTGGGTTTCAAGCGTCTGCGAACTGTCCGATCCCATTCATTTCACCGTTATCGACAATAAAACCAACGCGCCCGTCGGGACGCTGGCACTGATGCGGATCGATCCTAAAAATGGCGTCATCGAAGTGGGCCACGTTCATTTTTCACCGCTGCTGAGCCGCACGCCACTGTCTACGGAAGCGCAGTATCTGCTGATGCGCTACGTGTTTGATGAGCTGGGCTATCGTCGTTTTGAGTGGAAGTGTAACAGCCTGAATGAACCGTCGCGCCGGGCAGCGCTGCGTTTAGGCTTTCAGTATGAAGGACGTTTTCGTCAGGCGCTGGTCATCAAAGGCCACAACCGCGACACCGACTGGTTTTCTATTCTTGATAAAGAGTGGAAAGCGCTGGACAGCGCATTTCAGAACTGGCTTGCCGCCGACAATTTCAGCGCCGACGGCAAGCAGATAAGATCCCTGGAAAATTGGCGAGAATCACTGAATTAACGTCTTTTCTTACGTCCCTGCACCGCTTTAAAACGCGGATTAGATTTGCAGATCACGTACAGGCGGCCTTTGCGTTTCACAATCTGACAGTCGGGATGGCGTTGTTTGGCACTGCGCAGCGAGTTAAGTACCTGCATGATTAACCTCGCTTCGCATTAATGAAACCGCCAAAACGCTGACGGAAACGGGCCGCGCTGCCTTCAGTCGAGAAGGTTTTCTGCTTACCGGTGTAATACGGATGCGATTTCGATGAGACCTCGATGGTGATATACGGGAACGTTTCACCGTCGAGTTCGATTTCGCGGTCGGTCTTAATCGTCGAGCCTACTTTAAAATATTCGTTGGCACTGGTGTCGTGAAAAACGACGGTGCGGTAGTACGGATGGATATCTGCTTTCATGGTCAACTCGTCATGTTTTGTTATAACATAACAAAATAATATCCGAGTCATAAAACAAAAACAACCCCCGCCTTTTCGGGCGAGGGCATCAGCTTACTTTTGTGAAGCCTGTTCTTTGCCCACCAGCACGGTCGTTAACACAAACGACAGAATCAGTGCCATCACCACGCCCGCAAGGGCAAAGACAAAGTACGGCCCGATGTAGGCCGGTAAACTGAAAATACTCGATAGAATGTAGCCGTAGAGGCGCACGCCAAAGAAAGCGATAAACGCCGAGGCCAGTGAACTGGCAATCGTCGCCGCGATAAAGGCTTTTTTGTAGCGCGTCAGAACCCCAAACAGCGCCGGTTCCGTAATGCCGAGCAGGGCGGAAATCGCCGCCGACAGCGTGACGGTGCGCTCCTGACGGTCGCGACTTAAACGCCAGATAGCAAACGTCGAACCGGCAATCGCCATGTTGGCCATAAACATCATCGGCATCAACATGTCGTACCCGCGATCGCTAAAGTTTTGCAAGGCGATAGGCGTCATGGCGTGGTGCATTCCGGTGAGGATCGCCACCGGGCGAATCGCCCCCACGACTAAACCGGCAAAACTCGCTGATACGCTAAACAACCCTTCAATGAACAGCGCCAGTCCTTTACCCAGCCAAATCCCGATCGGCCCAATCACCACCAGCGCCGCCAGTGCGCCAATGAACAGCGTCAGCGTCGGGGTAAATACCGTTTTGAGCACATCAGGCATGATGCTATCCACCCAGCGGTGGATGTAACTCAACGCCAGGATGGAGAAAATCACCGGGATCACGCTCGATGAATAGTTAAAGACCGACACCGGGACCACATCCAGCAACCAGATAGCGTTCGCCGCCCCTTCCTGATGCGTTGCCAGTGCTTTAGCCGCCTCGATAAGCGACGGATACATCAAACAGGCCGCAACCGCCGCTGCCAGATATTCGTTGGTTTTGAAGATCTTCGCCGCCGAAACCGCAAGGAAGAACGGCAGGAAGTAAAAGACGCCGCTGGCGATCAGATCGATAACCATCACCGTATCACTTTTTGCCGACACCACTTTAAGGGCGATAAGTCCGGCCAGTAGCCCTTTGATCATCCCCGCCCCGGCAATCGCCGGTACAATCGGACCAAACACGCCAGACACCGTATCCATAAACAGCGACACCAGGCTCTTACGCCCTTTTGTTACTGTCGGCGCTACGGAGTCGCTATTCCCCAGCACGCTCAACATTTGCTCGTACCAGCTGTTCACCTTCGGCCCGATAATGACCTGAAACTGGTCGCTTTGCAGCTGCGCGCCCAGCACGCCGGGCAGTTTTTTAATCTCCGTTTGATCCACTTTATTATCGTCAATCAGATCAAAACGTAGCCGCGTCATACAGTGCCAGACTTTATTGATATTCCCCTGGCCACCGACCAGACGAATAATATTATTGATGGCTTCTTGCGTCCCCATAAAGACTCCTGCCGGATGTTGTTGTCGTTTTAATGTTGCCATGAGGATAATTAAACCACCTCAACAAAACAAACCAATAAAATTTGATACCGCTCACATTTAGCCACTACAAAAGACTTAAAACTCGCACCAAGTCAAAATTGGTTCGTTTTTTAATAACTATTACGTTAAATACCTTACCAAAATAAATAGTCAAAAAAACGGTTTACCCGCCAACATTTTTAGGGTGATGATATTCCCCATAACCTATTCCCACAGAGCACCAAAGGAGTTATTTCGTGACGCCTGTGATGATTAAAAATATTGAGTGTTTTATTACCCGACCGGACCGACATAACCTGGTGACGGTGCGAGTGACTACCGACCAGGGTATCACCGGACACGGCTGTGCCACTTTCCAGCAGCGCCCGCTGGCGGTAAAAACGCTGGTGGATGAATATTTGAAGCCGCTGCTAATTGGACGCGATGCCAACAACATCGAAGATTTATGGCAGATGATGAACGTCAACGCCTACTGGCGTAATGGCCCGGTCATGAACAATGCGATATCAGGTGTCGATATGGCGCTCTGGGATATCAAAGGCCAGTTGGCTGGCATGCCGTTGTATCAACTGCTGGGTGGCAAATCTCGCGATGCGATCCCCGCTTACAGCCACGCCAGCGGCGACACGCTGGAAGCGCTTTTCACCTCGGTGGATAAACTGTTGGCGCAGGGTTATCGCCATATTCGCTGCCAGCTTGGTTTTTACGGCGGCACACCGTCAGCGCTTCACTCGCCAGATAACCCGACGCCCGGTGCGTGGTTCGATCAGCAGGAATACATGGCCAATACCGTCGACATGTTCCGCGCACTAAGGGAAAAATACGGCTGGCAGCTGCATATTCTGCACGACGTTCACGAACGCTTGTTCCCGCAGCAGGCCGTTCAGCTGGCAAAACAGCTTGAGCCGTTCCAGCCTTATTTTATCGAAGACATTTTACCGCCACAGCAAAGCGCCTGGCTGGAGCAGGTGCGTCAGCAAAGCTGCGTCCCGCTGGCGCTGGGCGAACTGTTTAATAACCCGGCTGAATGGCACGACCTGATCGTCAATCGCCGCATCGACTTCATCCGCTGCCACGTCTCGCAGATCGGTGGGATCACTCCGGCCATCAAGCTGGCGCATCTTTGTCAGGCCTTTGGTGTGCGTCTGGCGTGGCATGGGCCGGGCGATATGACGCCGATCGGCGTGGCGGTGAATACCCATCTGAATATTCATCTGCACAATGCGGCGATTCAGGAATTTATTCCCCGCTCCGCCACCACGGACGCGGTTTTCCCGGGCGCGCCAGAAGCGAAAGACGGATTTATCTATCCACCTGTGAATCCAGGCATTGGCGTGGGCTTCGTTGAAGAGTTAGCGCTGGCCCATCCGCTGGTGTATCGCCCTCATGAATGGACGCAAAGCCGCCTGCCAGACGGGACCCTTCACACGCCCTGATTTTGACGCCAGGTTAAATTGTCGTGGTTATACGGGATGACATAAGTACAGGTGTAATTGATGTCGATAATGTCACTCACTTCGAACACGCGTCCGCCATCCAGAATGCCGCGATTATTAATATGCATCGCCGGGCTGCCCTTCTTGCAGCCCAGAATCACCGCCTGTTCACGGCCCACGCTCACCGCGCGGTAAGTCGTTAACATATGGGAAATGGTGAATCCTTTGCTCAGGACATACTGTTGGATCGAGCGCTCAATCGCCTGCTGATTCAGATCGGGAAAATCAGCCACCGGCATACTGGAAATCTCGAGCTGCACCGGCACATCGTCAACGTAGCGCAGACGGCAGAAGTGCCAGATAAAACTCTCTTCATCGAGTCCAAAAATCTGCTGTGCAGCGCGGTCAGGGCGCGTTTTATGCAGACTGATCATGCGGTAGCGGATTTGATCGAAGCGTTTTTCGGTGATCGAGTTATAAACCAGAGGATTATTACGTGCATTCTCGTTGATCCAGATCCCCGAACCTTGCACAATCCGCACCACGCCGATGCTGACCAGCTTTTCCAGTGCCTGTCGAATGGTAAAACGTGAAACGCCGTATTCCTCGGCGAGCTGTCTTTCCGGCGACAGCTTACGCGGCCCAGGCGTCGAATCCTGATAAATTTTGCTCAGCAGATCTTGCGTCACAAACTCTTTTTTTTTCATTGGCCTTACCTGAATGAAATCAAACTCTGCCGCATACTATAAGATTATCATTCCACGGTAATTTAAATCAGCACATCAGAAAGGAAACACGAGTATGACAACTCGCCATTTGGTCAGCCTGGTGACTGGTGTTCTGATCATTGCGGTGCTTATCCCCATCTGCCTGAGCGTCTGGCTGGCCCATCGCCAGGCGGAAGATACTTTTGTCGAAGCGTTGGACCGTTATTCCGAACGCGTACTGATCCGCGCCGAGCGCGTGGTGGGCCAGGGCAAAATGGCGCTCAACCAACTCAACGAATTTCAGGACGTCCCCTGCAGCCACGAACATCTCCTGCAGATGCGCAGGGTGGCTTACTCCCTGCGCTATGTGCAGGAGGTGATGTATGTTGATGACCAAAAACCCGTCTGCTCTTCGCTCGAACAGGTCAGCAACGCCGCCCGCTTCCCGCCGCCGGCGCGTGTCACCGTCGATGGCTACAGCGCCTGGCTGACGCAACAAAACGATCTGGGCTTTAAGCGTTTTATGCTGGTGCTGGGAAAGGGTCACTACATGGTGGTGATCGACCCGGCCTCCCTGATTGACGTGATCCCTTTTGGCACCTGGCCCATTGAAGCTGCCCTGGTCGGGGAAGACAGCAATGTGGTTTTCGCCAGCAGTAACCCGCTGAAACTGGATGTCTGGCGTCAGCTCCACGACGAACGCCTCACGCAACTTCAGCATAAAGGGTCAATGTACGTGGTGAAAAACGTGCCGGAGCTGCGCTACGCCGTGGTCACCTGGGCGTCTCTTGAGCCGTTAAAAGAGAGTTGGCACCGGCAACTGCTGTTCTGGCTGCCCTTTGGCGCGTTAATCAGCATTATGGCTGCCGCGTTTATCATGCGCGTATTGCGTCGTCTGCAATCTCCACGCTATCGCCTGCTGGATGCAATCAACGCGCGCGAACTGGTGGTGCACTATCAGCCGATTGTGGCGCTGGATAGCGGAAAGATCACCGGTGCCGAAGCCCTCGTGCGCTGGCCGCAGCCGGATGGCAGCATGTTATCACCCAACATTTTTATCCCACTGGCGGAGCAAACAGGACTCACTACCCGCCTCACCCGGCTGGTTGTCGAGAAAGTATTTGAGGATATGGGCGAATGGCTGCGCCACTATCCGGATCAGCATATTTCCATCAACCTCTCTCCGGCGGATCTGTTCTGCGATGAACTGCCGTCGTTGCTGAGCCGTCTCCTGAACCACTGGAAAATCAAACCGCAGCAGATTGCACTGGAACTGACCGAGCGCGGCTTTGCCGACCCGAAAATCAGCGCCCCGGCCGTGGCCAGCCTGCGCCGTTCCGGGCATCCAGTCTATATCGACGATTTCGGCACCGGGTATTCCAGCCTCAGCTATTTGCAGGATCTCGACGTGGATACGCTCAAGATCGACAAATCTTTCGTGGATGCGCTGGAGTACAAAAACGTCACGCCGCACATTATCGAGATGGCAAAATCACTGAACATGGCGATGGTCGCCGAAGGGATTGAAACGGAAGGGCAGCTGGAGTGGCTGCGCCGTCACGGCGTGCAGTACGGGCAGGGGTGGCTTTACAGTAAAGCGCTATCTAAAGTGGAGTTCATCATGTGGGCGGAGATTAATCTCGATCCAGAGTAAAAGCCCGGCCAGTCTCGCCGGGCGCTGCGATTACTCGTCCAGCAGCGGCGCAAATCCACCGTAGATCATCCGTTTGCCGTCAAAAGGCATCGACTCGCCGAACTCTTTCATACGCGGGTCGGACATCAGCTTTTTATTCGCCTCATCGCGAACGGCTTTCGACGGATATTCAATCCAGCTAAAGACCACCTCTTCGCCCTCTTCGGCTTTTACCGCCATGCGAAAATCGGTCAGCTTTCCATCGGGCACATCGTCGGCCCAGCACTCCACGATCCGTATCGCACCAAACTCTTTGAACAACGGGGCCGCTTTTGCTGCCATCGCGCGGTAAGCCTCCTTATTTTCCGCAGGAACAGCGACCACAAAACCATCGACATACTTCATGAGTCAAACCTCCGAAGTGATAATGCGACCACCCGTGTGGCCGCATATAACGAGGTTAAGTTTAGTCCTGTCGCCAGCTAAACGCGTAACGCAGTTCCCTGTGCGCCAGGATAAACTCCGCCGACACGCTCGGGCTCCAGGAGTCATCGCCGCCCACGCCCATATGGAACGCATCGATGTTCAGCCAACAGCCCGGCTCCGCTTCCAGTAAATGGTGATGAGTCGTCTCACGCAGCTGCTGCTGGCTGTAGCGGCTGAGCGAGAAGTGGAACTGACCTCGCAACTGATGATCGCCAAATGCCAGTTCGCGCGTATTGCAGCGCAGGCCATTTTCCGTCGGGAAGATGTACGGCGTATGCAGCGCGTCGAGCGGCAGCGTCCAGCGCCCCTGACGTGCGGCCAGTTTTCTGTCCGGATAGTTTTCCTCTGGCCCGAGGCCCAGCCAGCTTGCGGACTGCGGTGCGTCTGTCAGCTGGCAGCTCAAACCGATACGCGCCGGTTCCGGGATATCGCCCGCCACCTGAATTTGCACATCGCCGTGCAATACACCGCTGCTGTCTACCGTCCAGATTTTCCGACTCAGGAACAGCACGTTGCCATTGAACTCCCAGGCGTGCAGGGTGAAGATTGCCACTTCATGCGAGCGCTGTTCCGCCTCGCATTGCAACAGGCGCGGCGTCAGATTGTACATGCCCGCCGCTTTCCAGCGTTCTACCCAGGCATTCGGATCGATGCGCGTCGCTTCGCTGACGCCAATATCATTATCCAGCGGCGCGCGGGTAAAGTTGTCGACAAGCGGCGAGCGCAGCGTTGCTGTGCCGTTATTCCACCACTGGGCAAGATCCCCGCTAGTGCGATCAAACTGCCAGCGCTGTCCCTGATGGGTGATTTCCAGCGCGTCATCTTTGACCGTCAGCTCCGGTTTGACCTTTCCGATGACAGGCGGTGCAATATACAGCGGCGCGGGCAGAGGGAATTGATCCCAGGCGCAGCGATGACGGGCTGGCGACCAGCTTGTTGCCGCCGTCTGGAAAACGTCAAGATTCAGCCAGACTTCTCCCTCTGCGGGGGTGATTTCCGGCAGGGCAATCTCAATACGCTGCGTGCCCTGCGGCGCAATCGACAGCACGACTTCGCCACTCGCCAGCGCCTCGCCGTCGCGCATGATATTCCAGCACAGGGATTCGTTGTCGGTCTGACGGAACAGGTAATCGCTATGTACTTCCACCACCAGCGGCGAAGTGCTCACCTGGGTGAAGGTGAAAAATTGCTGTGCACGCTGGGCCTCGAACAAAGCCGGATGCGGGGTACGATCCGGGAACACCAGTCCGTTCAGGCAAAACTGACGGTCATTAGGCTTATCACCAAAATCACCGCCGTAGGCCCAGAATGTCTGGCCGTTGTCATCTTTTTTGGTCAGCGCCTGATCCACCCAGTCCCAGACGAATCCGCCCTGCAGACGCGGATGGCTACGGAACGCCTGCCAGTATTTGGAAAACCCGCCAAAGCTGTTGCCCATCGCGTGGGCGTACTCGCACAGAATCAGCGGGCGTGTCTCGTCCGGCATGCCGATCCATTTCTTAATCGACCATTTGGGTACCGCCGGGAACGGCTGATCCTGATCGACACGGGCGTACATCGGGCAGACGATATCCGTCGCGGCGGTGTTTGCCCCGCCGCCTTCGTATTGAACGGGACGCGTCGGGTCGGTGGTTTTTATCCAGCGATACAGGGCATCGTGATTCGCGCCGTGACCGGACTCGTTGCCCAGCGACCAGATAATGATCGACGGATGATTACGGTCGCGCTGCACCATGCGCGTCACGCGCTCGCTCATGGCCGGTAGCCAGCGCGGGTCGTCCGCCAGACGGCTCATCGGCACCATGCCGTGGGTTTCGATGTTCGCTTCATCCACTACGTACAGGCCGTAGCGGTCGCAAAGTGTGTACCACAGCGGATGGTTAGGATAGTGCGAACAGCGCACGGCGTTAAAGTTGTGCTGTTTCATCAGTTCGATGTCGCGGCGCAGGGTGGCTTCATCCATCACCTGGCCGTTTTCAGGATGATGCTCGTGGCGATTCACCCCTCGGATCAACAGCGGCTGACCGTTAACCTTCAGCAGGCCGTTACTGATTTCCACGCGGCGGAAGCCGACATCGCAGGCCTCCACTTCCAGCAAGTTCCCCTGTCCGTCGCGCAGTGCGATCGTTAAGCGGTACAGCGCGGGAACTTCGGCACTCCACAGCGCCGGTTTTTCAACGGGAATAGAAACACTTAATCGTTCAACCCAGTTGCCGCGTTCATCAACAACCGCAGAGCCGGGGCGGGCGGAGGCTGTGGCAATCGATTCGTCGCCCTGCCAGAGTGTCAGCGCGACTTCGCAGTCGGCAAATTTTTCTCCGCCAAGCGCGACTTCTACCTGCAATTTTGCGCGATCGTAATCGGCATTCAGCTCGGTGACGTGGTGATAATCAACGATGTGAGTTTGCGGTTTATGCTGCAACGACACGTCGCGGAAAATACCGCTCATGCGCCACATATCCTGATCTTCCAGATAGCTTCCGTCACACCAGCGCAGCACCATCACCGCCAGACGGTTGCTGCCCGGTTTCAACACAGCGGTGAGATCGAACTCGGCAGGCAGTCGGCTGTCCTGGGAGTACCCCACCCACTCGCCGTTACACCAGAGATAAAACGCCGAGTTCACCCCGTCAAAAACGATGCGCGTTTGTCCACTCTCCAGCCACTGCTCATCCACCTCAAATGTGAGCGAGTAACAACCCGTGGGGTTCTCAGTTGGCACAAAGGGAGGATTGACGATAATCGGATAAGTGACATTGGTATAAATCGGCGTATCGAAGCCCTGCATCTGCCAGTTAGATGGCACCGGCGTGGCGATTGCATTCACCGTATCTTCCATGATCCATTCGTCAGGAACGTCTTCAGGAGCAGTGAAAAAGCTGAACTGCCAGTCACCGTTCAGCGACCGTTTATAAGAAGGGTTTTCCTCATCACGCGCCTGAACTTCATCGCGCCAGCTGCGAAACGGCGCATGAGCAGGCAGACGATGCCACTGCGTGACGCCGGGGTTTTCCCAGTCACGGCGAGCTAAAACAGATTTGAGAGATGGCAGGGATAAAGCAGACATATAGACCTCTTTGCGAAGCGCTCACAATTTTAATCACAATGCCCTGGTGATATGATCCGGTAAAGGATCGGAACCCCGCAAAGCGAGGCCGATCACAAAAGGATTATTGCCGCGCCAGCTGCTCGGCCATCAGCGCCAGAGATTTCAGCTGCTGCGCCAGCGCTTCACGATCGGCCTGCTGCGGGGCGTGGCGCGCGCTGGAGTGACGCTCCACCAGCGTGACCGGAAGCTGCACCTGCCAGAGACCGTCCGCTGATTCAGAAAGGAGCCACTCGACGCTGCGCTCTCCGGCCTCGCGAAACGCCTGGCGAACGGTGGTCAGCGGCGGAGAAAACCATGCGCTATCGGCGGTGTCATCAAATCCCACAATCGAAATCTGCCCAGGTACGGCCACGCCTTTTTCGGCGCAGGCGCGCATCACACCCAGCGCCATCTGATCGTTCGCCACCAGAATGGCATCGGGTAACGCGTTCCCCGCCAGCAACTGATGGCCTTTCTCATACCCGGACGCCGCGCTCCAGTCGCCGTGAGCAATCGCACAAGGAATAATATTGTCCTGCGCCAGCCTCGCTTGCCATCCCGCGAGACGCGCGCGTGATGAAACGGAACTTTCTGGCCCGCTGAGCAAGGCAATTTTTCGATGCCCAAGCGACAGCAAATGCTCCGCACCCAGCGTCGCACCCTGCTGCGCATCAAAGGCCAGGCGATGCACTTTTGCTTCAGGGGAAACATCAAAAAACAGCACCGGCACCGGCGCGGCCAGCTGGCGTATTTTTTCGGCATCCAGATCGTCGAGCGGTACGTTAACCAGCAACCCTTCCACGCGCTGGGCCAGCAGTTCCTGAAGTGCTGCCTGGCAACGTTCGGGATGTTCCACCATCGAGATCAACACGCTTGCGCCACACTCGCCCGCGCGGGATTTGACCGCAGAGGCGATTTGCGACGGCGCATGCAGTGCCAGATCGGTGGTGATCAACCCCAGCGTGCGGGTGCGTTTCCCGGCGAGCTGCTGCGCCCCGCGATTGGGTACGTAATGCAGTTCACTCATCGCCTGCTGCACCTTGTCACGGGTGCGCGCGGAGACGTGTTCTGCATCGTTAATCACGCGAGAAACGGTCTGATAGGAAACGCCCGCCAGGCGGGCAACGTCATACAGAGTGATGGCTTTCATATTTCAACATCGCAGCGGGAGTTGCCGGTATTCTGGCACAGGCCGCTTGTTAAAGCATGTGAGCGCTTCGCAAATTAAACAATTTGCTCCGACTGCGGCGCAATCGTCACCTGCGGCTTGTGACGAAACCACGGCAGGCAGATCTGAATCAGCGGCCCAATAGTCAGTGCGTACAGCACCGTTCCGACCCCGAAGGTGCCGCCGAGCACGCAGCCAATCAGCAAGACTGTGACTTCAATCGCGGTGCGCACGCTGCGTACCGACCAACCGGTGCGCGCGTTTATTCCGGTCATCAGGCCATCGCGCGGGCCGGAGCCAAACCCTGCGCCGATGTACATTCCGGTTGCCAGAGCATTCACCACCACGGCGGAGATTAGCAATACGCTTCGGGCTACCAGCGAGCTCATTTCAGGCAGCAACGACAGTGCGGCATCGGCGGCCAGGCCAATGACAATCACGTTGCTGATGGTCCCAAGCCCCGGACGCTGGCGCAGCGGTATCCAGAACAGCAGAACCAGCGCACCGGTTAAAATCATCACCGTGCCGATATCCATTGCCAGCAGTCTGGCAACGCCCAGGTGAAACACGTTCCACGGATCGGCACCGAGATCGGCACGGACGAACATGGCAGTAGAAAGCCCGTAAAAGCTCAGTCCGACGTAAAGTTGCAGTAAGCGACGCAGCATTATTTTTCTCCAGCAGGTTATGCTTTCATCCTGGCTGAAAATGGCTTTATGATTAATGTCCAGTTTTCAAATAGTGGACTGCACATGTCATCTCGTCGCTTTGGTAGTCAGTCTTTGGTGCGCCTGCTTGGCCACTGGCAACAGCCTTCTTCCCGCACTCCGCTCTGGCGTCAGTTGGCCGACGCGCTGCGCCTGCTGATCCTCGATGGGCGGTTGGCTCTTGATACGCGTCTACCCGGCGAACGTGAACTGGCTACGGCGCTTACAGTGAGTCGCACGACAATCGGTAGCGCGCTGGCGCATCTGCGCGATGCGGGCTATCTGGAAAGTCGCCACGGCAGCGGTTCACGCGTCATTCTTCCGGACAGTCATGCCGTTCCAACGCGAGCGGCGGCGAGCGTGGCGCTGGATCTCTCGACCGCCGCGCTCAGTGCCGGTCCTGAAATCCATCAGGCATACACCCACGCGCTCACCGCAATGACTCAGCATCTTTCACAAACGGGATACGATCAGTTAGGTTTGCCAGCACTGCGAGAAGCCCTTGCCGAGCGCTATTGCTCACGCGGATTGCCGACGCGGGCGGACGAAATCATGGTGGTCAACGGGGCCGTCAGCGGTTTTGCGCTGGTGCTGCGGATGCTCACCGGCCCAGGCGATCGGGTGGTGGTGGATCATCCCACCTATCCGCTGGCGATTGCGGCGATACAGGGTGCGTCTTGCCGCCCCGTCGGCGTGGCGCTCCCGGAATCGGGCTGGGATACCGACGGCTTTGCAGCAATACTGGCGCAAACCGCGCCGCGTCTGGCGTATCTAATGCCGGATTTCCATAACCCTACCGGGCGTTGCATGGATGTCGCGACCCGCAAGAAAATGACTGCAATTGCTGCGCAAACCCGCACCGCGCTGGTCGTTGATGAAACGATGGTGGATCTGTGGTTTGATGCACCTCCCCCTCCGCCGCTTGCCGCATTTAATCCGCAGGCAAACGTCATTACGCTCGGTTCAGCAGGTAAAAGTTTTTGGGGGGGCTTGAGACTGGGATGGATTCGCGCGTCGTCGCGCACCATTGCCACGCTTGCCCAAACGCGCGATACCCTCGATCTCGGCTCACCGTTACTGGAACAGCTGGCGACGCTGTGGTTAATTGAAAATTCCGCCTCTTTTCTCCCGGCACGACGCCAGATGTTGACGGAACGCCGCAATCGTTGCAGTGCATTAATGCGCGAGCATTTTCCCGACTGGCGTTTTCATGAGCCAGAAGGGGGGCTGTCGTATTGGGTGGAGCTGCCGGGCATGGTGGCCACGCAGTTTGGCGCACGAGCGGAGACGCTGGGGATTCATCTGGGAACCGGAACGCGATTTGGCCTTTCGGGGGCTTTTGATCGCTACCTGCGAATGCCTTTCTCAATGGATTCTGCGGAGCTGGAAAATGCGCTGCTGCGAATTAAACCCTTATGGACCACATTGAATAAAAGCGACAGTTTTTTAAAACGCGGCGTTATATAACCGGGTGAGAAATAAAAACTGCTGGCTGCAGAGGTGCAGTCAGCAGTTTTCACAGGTTTGTCATCAATGTTGAGAAGGAATCGGAAAGCCCTTCAGAGAAATAACAAAATTTTCTCCTTCTTTCTTTATTTTTGCGCCCGTATCACACCAGTCAGACGCAATGCGAAAGAACTCATCACTTCCTACATTCCAGCCAAGACGTACATGTTTCACATAGCCTGAACGAAGCAGGTCGCAGGCCTCTTTGTAGTCGTTGGCAGTAGACAGTTGTTGTTTCATTTTCTCTTCTTCAGAATTTTGCGTAGTGCCTTGATTTCTTTAGGAGTAAATGGAGTTACACTCTCTTCTTCCGTATGTTGATTATCGATATCCTCTTCCGATACTCCCGCCTCTTCTGCTGCTTCAAACGCCAGCAACAGCAGTTTTTCCGTAGTCACGCTTAGATTCTCGTTATTCACTTCAGCATAATGGCGAAGTCTTTCTTTTAGCGCTTCATCAATTTTAACGTTTAATACGGCAGTGCCCATGTTTGTTACTTCCCTTCGGAATAAGTTATTTATTTAATACACGAAGTTACCAGTGCAATCCACTTATATATTTTTTGCTTATGAACGAATAAAAACACCCCGACATTAATTTGCCAGTCTATTATTACAGGTTTATGACAATATTATTTCAGTACAATGAACGATATATTACATATCCACTTTATATTCATGGATATAATGCTAAAGAGAAGCGAGTAGATGGCGTTGAGCAAGGTGGTGAAAAGTTTGGGAAGCACAAATGGGTGGGGGCCCTGCCAGCTACATCCCGGCACACACGTCATCTGCCTTGGCTGCTTCCTTCCGGATCTGACCTGGTAAACAGAGTAGTGTTGCGGGAGAACCAACAGAGCCCCCATTGAGAGCGTTGGCTGTTACCCAACGCGCTGCCGCATTATCACTGCACAGGATCGCAATTGCAAGTTAACCATGACCGGATGCTGGTTTATTGCGCAAACCGCGAAAATAATCAGGTATTATGCCTGTCTTACTTAGACCAGCCACTTTCGCGCATGTTCCCGCACGGGTTCTTTGCGCACTCTTCAGCAGGAGTTTATCCGTGGATGAACACGACTCTTTTCCCCAGCGGGTGTGGCAGATTATTGCCTCGATTCCGGAAGGTTATGTCACGACCTACGGCGATGTGGCGCGCCTTGCTGGCTCCCCGCGTGCAGCGCGTCAGGTTGGCGGCGTATTGAAACGTCTGCCGGAAGGCAGCGCGCTGCCCTGGTACCGGGTGGTGAATCGTCACGGTGAAATTTCCCTTACTGGCCCGGATTTACAACGCCAGCGCCAGGCATTGCTGTCTGAAGGCGTGCAGGTATCGGGTAAGGGCAAGATTGATATGCAAAAGTATCGGTGGGATTATTAGCCCTCCCCGGTGAGGAGAGGGCAAAGGTCGTGCTTAGTATTTGGTCGGAGCTGGAACCGCAGAAGACGGGCTCACCTGCGTTGGCGACGTTGACGGAACCGTCGTCGCAGCACCACCACCCTGCTGCATCGGTACGGCAGTCTGCTGAACCGGAACCAGCGTCAGGTCGGCTTTGGTCCCGCCCTCATTAATCACCGGTTGTACCGTATCGGTGATAAACACCAGTTTGTCATTCACGGTAATTGCCGCACTCAGCAAGATTCGCGCTTTAGGCTGAATGTCTGCCGGATTAAACGGCAGCACGAAGCTGAACGGCGCCTGTTTGCCTTCTGTACGAACCGCTTTCTGCGACAGCACTTTTGACGGCGCATCGGCCAGAGAAGCATCGGACAGAGTAACCGTTAATACCGCATCCGGCGGCAGCGCTACTTTCTGGCGAATCCACACCGTACCGGAAACATTAGGCTGCTGCATGGTTGGCTGCGTCGTCGCCCCGGCGGCATTTGGGTTTGGCGCTGGCGTCTGAATATCAGCACTTTTATCTGCACAAGCAGACAGAGCAACCGCTACCGCTAAACCACTTAACATGTGCACGAGTTTCATTGAGTTCTCCTTATCATCAATGCACCAGCGGGATCGATCCCACCAGCGGGTCGTTAACAAAAACATAACGTGACTAAGTGTGGCACAAATCACTTATTTATGCCTGGTTTCAGCCGATTATTCAGATTATTGCACCTCTCGGACCACTTTCCTTTTTCCGTTATATACCCGTCATAATTCAAGTTGCATGTGCGTTGGCTGCGTTCGTTCACCCCAGTCACTTACTTAAGTAAGCTCCTGGGGATTCTCTCGCTTGCCGCCTTCCTGCAACTCGAATTATTTTGGGTATAATCAACCTATCTTTCGCTGTGGTGTTTTATTGAGGACGACTATGAGTCAAGCGCTGAACAATCTGCTGACATTACTGAATCTGGAAAAAATTGAAGAAGGACTCTTTCGCGGACAGAGTGAAGACCTCGGCCTGCGCCAGGTTTTCGGCGGTCAGGTGGTCGGCCAGGCGCTGTATGCCGCCAAAGAGACCGTGCCTGCAGATCGTCTGGTGCATTCGTTTCACAGCTATTTTTTGCGTCCTGGCGACAGCGCGAAACCGATTATCTATGACGTCGAAGTGCTACGCGATGGCAACAGTTTTAGCGCTCGTCGCGTCGCGGCCATTCAGAACGGCAAGCCGATTTTTTATATGACGGCTTCGTTCCAGGCCCCGGAAACCGGGTATGAGCATCAAAAAACGATGCCGCCCGCACCGGCACCTGACGAGCTGAAATCCGAAACGGATATCGCCCGCGCGCTGGCGCATCTGTTGCCGCCGCAGGTGAAAGATAAATTCCTCTGCGATAAACCGCTGGAGATCCGCCCGGTCGAGTTCCATAACCCGATGAAGGGCCACGTCGCCGAGCCAAAACGCCAGGTGTGGATGCGTGCTAACGGCACGATGCCGCAAGATCTTCGTGTTCATCAGTATCTGCTGGGCTATGCGTCTGATTTCAACTTCCTGCCGGTGGCACTGCAGCCGCACGGTGTGGGGTTCCTCGAAAAAGGGATGCAGGTCGCGACCATTGACCATTCCATGTGGTTCCACCGCCCGTTCGATATGAACGAGTGGCTGCTGTACAGCGTTGAAAGCACCTCAGCGTCGAGCGCGCGCGGGTTTGTGCGTGGCGAGTTTTATACTCAGGATGGCGTACTGGTGGCGTCGACTGTGCAGGAAGGGGTGATGCGCAATCGGGGGTGATTTGTGCGGTCGAGTTCGTGCGGTCTGGTGCCCTCACCCCAACCCTCTCCCACAGGGAGAGGGAGAAAAACAAAGCCTCCCATTGGGAGGCTTTTTGCTACAGCAAATACTCAATTTAATCAGGCGTTATACGCATTCTCGCCGTGGCTGTTCACGTCCAGGCCTTCGCGCTCCTGCTCTTCCGGTACGCGCAGACCAACAGTCATGTCCGCCAGTTTATAGCCGATAAAGGCCACCACACCCGACCAGACGATGGTGAGGCCGATACTTTCCAGCTGAACCAGCAGCTGATGGCCCATAGTCACGCCTTCTGCGTAGCCCACACCGCCCAGCGAGGTAGCCGCAAAGATACCGGTCATGATGCAGCCAACGATACCGCACACGCCGTGTACACCGAACACATCGCAAGGGTCATCAACGCGCAGAATACGTTTCAGCGCCGTCACACCCCACAGACCCGCCAGACCAGAGACCAGACCAATCAGCAGCGCACCGCCCACACCGACATAACCACACGCTGGGGTGATGCCAACCAGGCCCGCAATCGCACCGGAACAGGCACCCAGCAGGGACGGTTTGCCACGAACGACCCACTCGCCAAACACCCACGACAGAATCGCACCCGCGGTAGCGACGACGGTGTTCACAAACGCCAGGGCTGCGATTTCGTTAGCGGCACTGGCGGAACCGGCGTTGAAGCCGAACCAGCCGAAGTACAGGATTGCCGTGCCGGTGAAGACCATCGGCAGGTTGTGTGGTTTGAATGCTTCTTTACCGAAGCCCACGCGTTTGCCAATCAGGTATGCCCCAACCAGCCCGGCAACAGCGGCGTTAATGTGCACCACGGTACCGCCCGCGAAGTCCAGCGCACCATGAGATGCCAGCAAACCGCCGCCCCAGACCATGTGCGCAATCGGCACATAGGAGAGCGTCAACCACACCACCACGAAGATCAGTACGGCGGAGAAGCGAATACGTTCCGCCAGCGCGCCGACAATCAGGCCGACGGTGATACAGGCGAACGAGCCCTGGAACGCAACGTGGATGTACTGATAGAAGCTGCCCATCAAGGCGGTCAGCTGAATATTTTTGAGCATGACCCAGTTAAAGTTGCCGAAGAAGGCGTTACCTTCACCGAAGGCCAGCGAGTAGCCGTATACCACCCACAGAACGCACACCAGCGCGAATGTCACCGCGACCTGCGTCAGCATGGACAACACGTTTTTGCCGCGAATCAGACCGCCGTAAAACAGCGCGATGCCCGGAATTGTCATGAACAGCACCAGCGCGGTGCAGATCATCATGAAGGCATTATCTGCCTTGTCGGCTACCGCAGGAGCCGCCATCACCAGGCTCGGCAGCAGTGCCAGAGACCCCAGAGCTGTTTTGATTGTTAATTTGTTCATTTTCTCGATCCCTATCACTGTGTGCCAGGAGTTACTTACAGTGCCGCTTCGTCAGATTCGCCCGTACGGATGCGAATGACGCGCTGCAATTCGGCAACGAAAATTTTGCCGTCGCCAATTTTTCCGGTGTAAGCCGCTTTGCTCACGACGTCGATCACTTCGTCGAGTTGGTCGTCTGCAATAGCCACATCAATCTTCACCTTAGGCAGGAAGTTGACGCTGTATTCGGCGCCACGATAAAGCTCCGCGTGGCCTTTCTGACGCCCAAAGCCTTTCACTTCGGTAACCGTCAGTCCCTGAATCCCCATTGAAGAGAGCGCTTCACGCACGTCTTCCAGTTTGAATGGTTTGATGACAACCGTAACCAGCTTCATAGTTCCTCTCCCGTCAGAATTCGATAATGGCCTCAGCGTTTACACATGAGTTATTGCAAGCGGTGTGCCAGAGTTTGAAAACGCGAAGAAATCAGGCGGGAAAGGCAAAAAATGGCGATTGAGAAGAAATGGATAAAAAAAACGCACCATGACAGTGCAGGGTGCGTTTCATTTTTGCACCAACAGAAATCCCTGTTAGCGCCGTGCTTATTTTTGGTGCATCAGGCGCTAAGGGACTCCTCTTCGCGCGTGCTGGCGGCAAGCTCTTCACCCGCCAGCTGCAGCTGATACATTTGCCAGTAGCGCCCTTTTGCTTCCAGCAGCTCACGGTGGGTGCCGCGTTCAACGGCCTGCCCGCGATGCAGGACCAGAATGGTATCGGCCTCAACAATCGTCGAGAGACGATGCGCAATCACCACCAGCGTCGTGTGCTCGCGCACTTCGGCCAGCGCTTGCTGGATGGCTTGTTCCGTACCGGAGTCAATGCTGGCGGTCGCTTCATCGAGGATCAGCACCTGCGGCGTTTCGATAAGCACCCGCGCTAGCGCCAGCAGTTGCTTCTGCCCAACCGAGAGATTATTCCCCTGCTCACCGAGTTTGGTGTAAATCCCGTCGCTCATTTCACGCGCCAGTTCTGCAAGCTGGACTTTCTCTAACACGTCCCAAACTTGTGCTTCGCTGAACGGACGGCCCAGCGCGACGTTGGCAAAGAAGGAGTCGGCCATCACCACCGGGTCCTGCTGCACCATCGCAATCCCTTTACGCAGCGCGCCGTGGCTCAGCGTTGAGAGCGGGCGACCATCAAGACGGATTTCGCCTTTCGTCAGCGGGTAGTAGCCCATCAGCAAGCTGGCAAGCGTACTTTTACCACTGCCCGTGTGCCCTACCAGGGCGACAAAACTGCGTGACGGGATATCAAGATTAATATCCTGCAGCACCAGGCGATCTTCGCGATAGGCAAAGGAGACGTTATCAATAGCAATTGCACCGCTTTGCAGTTCACGCTCATCGTCGCCGTAGGTCTGGCGCGGCCTGTCCATCAGCTCGAACACACGCTCACCGGCGACCACCGCCTGTTGCAGCATCGACTGCTGGGTCGTGAGTTCGATCAGCGGCTCGTTAAGACGCCCGAGGTAGCTGATAAACGCGTACAACACACCCACTTCCATCGTGCCGCCAGAACCGAAGCCAAACAGCATCAGCAGACCGCACAGCACCAGCGCTGAAAACAGGCTCAACAGCGGACGCAGCAGGAATCCGTCCAGACGCAGGGTTTGCATGCGCGCCATATAGTGCGAACGGCTCGCCTCGCCCATGCGTTCACCAAACCGCGCCTGCTGGCGGAACTGCTGGATGACGCTCATGCCGTTGATGACTTCGTTAAAGCCGTCGTTGATATCCGCCAGATAGGCGCGTACCCGGCGCACAATCGGCGTACTGTAGCGCTGATATATGATCATCACGATCATCACCGCCGGGAAAATAGTGATTGCCACCAGCGCCATGCGCCAGTCGAGACTGAACATCGCCACCAGCATCGCGCCGACCAGCGCGGCACTGCGCAGCACCGTAGCGACAACGGTCACGTACAGGTCGCGGATCACTTCCGTATCGTTAGTCACGCGGGAAATCACCTGGCCGACCGGCTGGGTATCAAACTCGCTGAGCGGCTGTCGCAGCGCCGCATCCATCACATCGGTACGTAACTGCTGCACCACGCCGACCGCCGCCTGATTAAACAGTAGCGACTGCGCGTAGTGCAGAGAGGCTGCCAACAGCTGCAATCCGATATAGGCAGCCCCCAATCCGGCAACCAGCCCCAGCGGCAGATAGCTTTTAGCGACCATGTTGTCGATAAAATAGCTGATCAGCAGCGGGCCGCTCACTTCCGCAATCGCCGCCACCCACAGCATCACGACCGCAATAGAGAGCGGTTTTCGCCACGGCGAACCATAGGCCAGCAGGCGTTTCAGCGTCGGCCACAGCTGAGTAAACTTACGCATGAGTGGCCTCCTCGTTCAGGTCTGGCGCGTCATCCAGTGCCGCCTCCAACTGTTGATAGCGATACATGTCGCGATACCAACCCGACTGTTCCGCCAGATTTTCGTGATGCCCGCGCTGAGCAACATGCCCGTGCTGCATCACCAAGATTTCATTGGCTTCCGTCAACGCCGACAGACGATGAGCGCTGATAATGACCGTGCGCCCCTCGCCCCACTGACGCAGATTGTGCAGAATCTGATGCTCTGTGCGCCCGTCGACGGCAGAGAGCGCATCGTCGAGGATCAGGATTTCGGCATTCAGCAGCAGTGCACGCGCAATCGAAATACGCTGTTTCTGTCCCCCCGAGAGCATCACCCCGCGCTCGCCCACTTCGGTGGCGTAGCCCTGCGGCAGACGCAGAATATCGTCATGAACGCTGGCCAGACGCGCCACATGCTCGATCTCTTCCTGCGTGGCTGTCGGATGGCCCAGCGCGATGTTATTGGCGATCGTATCGGAGAACAAAAACGGCGTCTGGCTGACGACGGCCAGGCGGCTGCGCCAGGCATCAAGCTGTAAGCGGGTCAGCGGGATATCGTGAAAACGGATATCGCCTTTGGTGACATCAAAGTGACGCTGAATCAGCGACAGAATGGTGCTTTTGCCCGCGCCTGTCGGGCCACAAATACCGAGCATCTGACCTGGACGCAGCTCAAAGTTGACGTTTTCGAGCGTCGGGCGTTCAGTTTGTGGATAGGAGAATTCAGCAATGGCCACCTTCAGCACACCGCGTCCTTCCGGCACCGTTTCTGTCCCATCGTTGACCACCGGCGCTTCGGCCAGCATTGCGCGAATACGGCTGTACGCAGCGCTGCCGCGCTCTACGATGTTAAACATCCAGGCCAGGGCCAGCATCGGCCAAATCATCAGTCCGAGGTACATAGCAAAACTGGTCAACTGGCCGAGCGTCATGGAACCGTTGACCACCATCCAGCTGCCACCGCCAATGGCCAACAGGTTGGCAGTGCCAATAGCGATATAAATCGTCGGGTCAAAACGCGCATCAATACGCGCCACGCGCAGGTTTTTCGCCCCCGTATCGGCGGCGTCGGCGGCAAACTGGGCCGACTGGCGATCTTCCAGGCCAAAGGCTTTGATCATCCGAATACTGGTCATGCTCTCCTGGGTTCTATCGTTCAAAGAGGAGAATGCCGCCTGCGCCAGTTTGAAGCGCTCGTGCAGTTGCTCACCGAAACGGTTGATCGCCAGCGCCATGAGCGGCATCGGCAGTAGCGCCAGGAGCGTAAGCTGCCAGCTGATCTGCGTCGACATCACGATCAGTACCGCGCAGCCCATCACCAGTGAATCGACCAGCGTAAGCACCCCTTCCCCGGCGGCAAACACCACGCGATCCACGTCGTTGGTGGCACGCGCAATCAGATCGCCCGTGCGGTGGCGCAGGTAGAATTCAGGATGCTGGCGGCTGAGCTGGCGGTAAAAATCTTCGCGTAGTTCGACGGCGAGTTGATAGGACGCTCCAAACAGCAGCACGCGCCAGACGTAGCGCAGCAGGTAAACAATCACCGCGGTCAGGACCAGCGTGCCTACCCACATCATCACCCGTGCGGTGGTGTAATGTTGTTCCGTGACGCCGTCCACCACATAGCCCACCACTTTCGGCGGGATCAGCTGGAGAATGGCAATGATAATAAGCAGGGCCACGGCGCCGAGATAGCGTCGCCACTCCCGGCGAAAGTACCAGCTTAGTTGAGCAAATAATCGCACGCGGTCAATTCCTGAAGGTATTGTTCTGAGTTATTCAATGGGTAACGCTGTGGTGTATTTAATCTGTTCCATGGCGAAGCTTGAGGTCACATCTGACAAGCCGGGAACGCTGTTCACCAGCCGCTTGTAGAAGTCGTCGTAGCGTTTCATGTCCGCCACCTGGACGCGCATCAGATAGTCGTATTCGCCTGCCATGCGCCAGAAGCCGAGCACTTCGGGCATATCGGAAACCTCGGTGACAAACCGGCAGTACCAGTCGCTGCTGTGGTGCTGCGTTTTTATCAGAACAAAGGCGGTCAGTCCAAGCCCCAGTTTTTCGGGATCCAGTAGCGCCACGCGCCCGAGCAAAACACCATCGTCTTCGAGTCTTTTAAGGCGTTTCCAGCACGGCGTGGTGGTCAGATTAACGGCATCGGCGAGTGCCTGCAAAGAGAGGGTGCAGTCCTTTTGCAGTAAGGAGAGCAGCTTACGGTCAATTTTATCTAACATACCCCACCTCGCAGAGAATAATTTTCTCCTGATATTCTATTTTAAAGGCCAGATAGCAACAATTTTTTCTGTGCTTTTCGCTATGCTAGGCACAAAATGACAAACGGACAGACACGATGAATAGCACCTGGGTCAAACACGCGATCAGCGAAATTAATGCCGACTATCAGCGCTCGGCGGACACGCACCTCATCCGCCTGGCTTTGCCGGGTTTTCCCGGCATTCAGCTGTACCTGAAAGATGAAAGCACCCATCCGACCGGCAGCCTGAAGCACCGTCTGGCGCGCTCCCTGTTCCTGTACGGGTTATGCAACGGCTGGATCAAAGAAGGCACCACCATTATTGAATCCTCGTCCGGTTCAACCGCCGTGTCCGAGGCTTATTTCGCCCGTCTGCTTGGCCTGCCGTTTATCGCTGTGATGCCTTCCTGCACCGCCAAACGCAAAATTGAGCAGATCGAATTTTACGGTGGACGCTGTCATTTTGTCGAAAGTGCCTGCGAAATCTACGCCGCCTCAGAAATGCTCGCCCGCGAGCTGAACGGCCATTATATGGACCAGTTTACCTTCGCCGAACGCGCGACCGACTGGCGCGGGAATAATAATATCGCCGACAGTATTTTCCGTCAGATGAACAACGAACCTCACCCGGAGCCGTCGTACATCGTCATGAGCGCGGGAACTGGCGGAACGTCAGCCACCATTGGCCGCTACATTCGTTGTCAGGGTTATGACACAAAACTGATGGTGGTGGACCCGCAGAACTCGGTATTCCTCGACTACTGGCATAACCGTGACGCCAGCCTGCGCAGCCCGGTGGGCAGCAAAATCGAAGGTATCGGGCGCCCGCGCGTGGAGCCGTCCTTCATTCCTGATGTGGTCGATGAGATGCTGCGCGTGCCAGATGCGGCCAGCGTCGCCACGGCACACTGGCTGGAAACGCAGCTGGGCCGCAAAGTGGGCGCATCAACGGGCACCAATATGTGGGGTGCATTACAGCTGGCGGTGCGGATGCGCGAAGAGGGCCGGAACGGTTCTATCGTTACCCTGCTGTGTGACAGCGGCGAGCGTTATCTCGATACCTACTACAATGCGGAATGGGTCAAAGCCAATATTGGCGAGATTGAGCCGTGGAAAGCGCAGATTGCGCAGATGACAAAATAAAAAAAGCCAGACCGATAAACATCGACGTCTGGCTTGCTGGAAGGGTCTCACTATTCGGGGGAATACGGGAGGTTTGGTTTATCCAGCCAATGAGTCAAAAAATGGGACACCGCTTCGTTACGGCAATGTCCGATAACCGGGAGATGCGACAGCTCAGCCTTCAGCTGCGGCATCGCATTTCCCATAATCACACCGCGACCCACGCTACCGAGCATCTCGCGGTCGTTCATGGCATCGCCAAATGCCATACAATCTTGCATCGTTAACCCGAGGTGGTCGCTCAGTACCGCCAACGCGGAACCTTTGTTACACCCGACCGGCAGCACCTCCAGGCACTCCACAGCAGAGAACGTGAGATGCGCACGGTTGCCTAATACCTCGTTAAGCTGAATGCGCAGACGACACAGATCGTCGTGATCGCCGCAGAAACAGATCTTGGTCACCGAATGCGCAGGAATACGGCGCAAGTCGGTGAGCTGGTAACGAAAGCCGCTGTAGACATGCGCTTTCAGCAGTTCCGGGATCTCTTCGCCCGTCAGCCAGCCGGTATCGTTGAAGACATGAATGCTGGCCTGGGTATCCCAGGTGCTGTGCAGTACCAGATCCGCGACTTCCGGGTTCAGATCCTGACGGTGTAAAACATCGCCTTCGACGGAATGGATGCGCGTCCCGTTGCCGGTGATCAAAAATGCATCCATCGACAGTTTGCCCAGCAGGTGGCGCATCTCAAGCACATGGCGACCGGTGGCAAACGTCAGGGTGATATCACGCTCATGCAGCCGCTTCAGCGCACTCAGGGTTTTGTCTCCTAAGCGGTGATCCGGCATTAAGAGCGTGCCGTCCATATCAAATGCTGCAAGCCGCGCCATGATGACTCCGTAAAAGTAATGGGGTTAATCTGGGTATCAGTATTGCCCGCAATATACGGAAGTAATAGTGAATATATGAGGATTATTGTTCCGGGTTTATGAAAAAACGCTGCCGGGGCAGCGTCTTGAGGCAGTAAAATCAGGCCTGATTGAGCAGCAGATGTTGAATAAAACCGACATGGAGTTTGACGCCGATCTGGAGCGCCGCTTCATCCAGGCGGAATCGCGGATTATGTACACCGTAAGTTGCGCCAATTTGCTGATTGCCGCTGCCAATAAACACGAAGCAGCCTGGCACTTTTTGCTGGTATGACGAAAAATCTTCGCCACCAAACAGCGGATAAGTCATCTCGTGTAATGCCTGCTCTCCCAGCGCATCGCTGACCACTTTGCGTGCAATAACACAGGCATCGGGATGGTTGTTGCCACTGGCGTAGCCTCGCGTCCAGCTCAGAGTAAAGCGTGCGCCGTGCGCGGCGGTGATCCCGGTGATGATCTGCTCCATCTGCTGCGGCACCTGCTGGCGCACACTGTCGTGGTGAGTTCGTAGCGTTCCTGCGAGTTTGACGCGCTCCGGGATCACGTTATAGCTCTCTCCGCTCTGGAAAGTGGCGATGGTCAGTACCGGTACCTGAAGCGGATCGGTGCGGCGTGACACTACGTTTTGCAGGGCCATCACCACTTCTGCACCGATCGTCACCGGGTCGATACAGAGATGCGGCATCGAGCCATGTCCGCCTTTGCCTTCAATGGTGATATCGAAGTTGTCCGTGGAAGCGCAAAACACGCCCTCTTTCAGCACCACTTCGCCGGTTGGGAAATTAGGCATCACATGCAGCCCGAAGATTTTCTCCACGCCGTCGAGAACGCCCAGATCCACCAGCTCCTGTGCACCACCGGGCGGCACCTCTTCCGCATGCTGGAAGATGAAGCGTACCGAACCGTGCAGCATCGACTGACACTGCGTCAGCACTTTTGCCGCGCCGAGCAACATCGCGGCATGAGCGTCATGGCCGCAGGCGTGCATTACGCCCGGTACCGTCGAGCAAAACGCTTCGTCGTTTTCTTCCTGGATGGGTAGCGCGTCGATATCAGCCCGCAACGCGTAGCACGGCCCTTCATAGGCCCCTTTCAAATCGGCAATTACGCTATTGGGTGTCAGTCGCGTCAACGTCAGGCCGCCAAAACCGGCCAGCGCGTCGGCAATATAATCCGCCGTTTTATGCTCCTGAAATGAGAGTTCAGGATGAGCATGAATGTGTCTGCGCCAGCGTAAAACATCGTCTTTCACTTCAGCCAGCATCGTTTCAAAATTAAACGCCATCATACTTCTCCTCAGTTAATGCCTGGCGCGTTTTCAGCGGCAGCATGGCAAGCCCGGCAATCACCATTGCCAGCGCCAGAAAAACAAACGTCGACAGGTAGCCGTGGCTGACAGTGATCAGATACCCCATCACAATCGGGGCGACAAATCCGCCCAGCGTCCCACCGGTATTAATGATCCCCATCGCCGCGCCCATTACCTCTGGCGGCAGTCGTTTCATCGGTAAGGTGAAAACGGTGACGAAAGCAGCCATCAGGAACACGTAGCCGAGGAACAGGAACAACCCGGCGGTAAGCGCCGAGGTAGAACCGTAAACCAGCCAGATGCAGAGCGCGCTGAGCAACGCGCAGCAAAAAATCACTTTCGGCTCTTTGCCCTGCATATAGCGCCCCACCAGCCAGCCGGTCGCCAGCGACGAAATCCAGATCCCCAGCCCTCCCGCCGCGACAACCAAACCGGAAATATCCAGCGTCATGCCGCGCTGCTGCACAAGATACTTCGGCAGCCACGCCATCAGGCCGTAGGACGGAATGTTGATGCAAAAAATCGAGATGAACAGCAGGACCACAATCGGGTTTTTCAGCAACGTGCGATAACCGGTGACAGCTCCGGCCCGCGCTTTCACGGGCGCCGGATTGGGCACCCACAGCATAATCGCGACGGCAATTGCGAAGGCCAGCAGGCCGAGAATCGAAAAAGAGCCGCGCCAGCCCAGCGAATTCAGGCTATACACGGCAACCAGCGGACCGGCGGTCATGGCCAGGCCAGCCGAAGAGAGCAATATCGATTGGGCAAAGGTGCGCTTTTCAAGAGGGAAATTAGAGACAACGGCTTTGGCGCAGGAACACGGATAGCCGGAATGACCGACGCCGGATAAAAAGCGGAACGTCACCAGCAGCCCCAGACCGAAACCCAGCATACCAAAGCAGAGAGCGAAGCCGCCGAGCAGACACAGCGACATACTCAGCACTTTTTTGTAGCCAAACCGATCGTTCAGCCAGCCCGCTGGAATCTGAAACAGTGAATAGGCGAGGAAGAAAATCCCGGTAATGTAACCTAGTTGCTCGGGACGAAGGTCAAACTCTCGTTCGATGGGCAGCAGAGCAAAGCCCATCACCGTTTTGTCGAGATACACCACCACATAGCCGACAAAGAGCAGGAAAATCATCAGAAAACGATTCTTCATAGCCGATATCTCTTTTGTTATCACCTCGCCGGAGGGTTATCGACAGGTGAAGGTAAAATGCGACACGCATCACATAACAGACTGAACAACAACGTTTTATGTTTTATCTGCATCGACGTTAGCAGCTTTACCACCCCGCCATAAGATACAATTTTTGTACAGGTGATACTTTTTACTGATAGGGGCTGGCGTTGCGTTATTTGCCAAAGTTGCAGCAACTGAAGGTGTTTCAGCAGGTTATCCGCAGCGGCAGTATTCGCGGGGCGGCACGGGCGTTAGGTCAATCTCAGCCCGCAGTCAGCAGAACGTTGCGCGAACTGGAGCAAACGCTGGAGACCCGCCTCATCGTGCGCGGAAACCAGGGGATGACCCTAACGGAAACCGGGCGGGCATTTTCCCAGCGGATGCAATTTATTCTGGAGGAGCTGGAACGGGCCGCCGATGAGATCCGTCAGATCGACCAGTTCTCGCAAGGAGCGGTGGCGATGGGGTTCTCCTCACTCCTCGCGGTAACGGTTTTCCCGGCGCTAAACGACGCCTTCAAAGCGCAATTTCCCCAGTCCACGCTGTTGGTGAAAGAGGGACAGCTGTCGATGCTGTTACCGGCGCTGCGCGAGGGACGGCTGGATTTCGCCGTCGGTACTGCCGGGCCAGGGTTCCCGCTGGACGATCTGGTGCGCGAGCCGCTGTTCAATGCCTCGTTCGGCATTATCGCCCGCAAAGGACATCCGCTGGCAGAGGCGACAACCTTCGACGCGTTGCAGCATGCACGTTGGGTGCTGCCAGAAACCGATATGGGGTATTACCAGCAGCTAGCGGTGAATGAACTTCTGCCGCCGTTGGCGCAAACGCCCCTGCGCACGGATTCAATGATCTCCGGGCTGAGTCTGGTGCTAAAGTCTGACTATCTGACCATCGTGGCGCGCGCGATGCAGGCCCCGTTCGGCTTGCAGGACCAGCTGTGTATGCTGAATATCGACAGCCTGCCGCAGGCGGAATATCACGTGCTGTATTCGCAAAAATCGCCGCTGACATTTACGGCACGCCGTTTGCTGGATCTGCTGCGTCAACACTGTCAGACGTACCATTGGCATTAACTTTTTACCACCAGGGCAGCGACGATGCGTCAACTTAACAGACTGAATCAGTTTCAACGTCTCTGGCTGCCTTCCGCCGGTGAGCCACAGCAAATTACTGTGGCCGAACTGGCGACGCGTTGCTTTTGCAGCGAACGGCACGTGCGAACACTGCTGCGCCAGGCTCAGGAGGCCGGCTGGCTGAGCTGGCAGGCCCAGTCCGGGCGCGGCAAACGCGGCACCCTGACCTTTCACGTCACACCCGACAGCCTGCGCAATGAGATGATGGAGCAGGCGCTGACGCGTGGGCTGCAACATGACGCCCTGGAGCTGGCGCAGTTGGATGCCCCGGAACTGCGCGCGTTACTGCATCCTTTCCTCGGCGGGCAGTGGCAGAACGACACGCCGACGCTGCGCATCCCCTACTACCGCTCGCTCGACCCGCTCCATTCCGGCTTTTTACCGGGGCGCGCGGAGCAGCATCTTGTCGGCCAGGTATTCTCCGGGCTGACCCGATTCGACGGCGACAGCCGCGAACCCGTTGGCGATTTGGCCCACCACTGGGAGGTGTCTGCCGATGGATTGCGCTGGCATTTTTATATCCGCTCTACGCTGCACTGGCATAACGGCGATAAGGTCGAAACAGCGCAACTGCAATCGAGCCTGACAGCGCTGTTTGCCCTTCCCGCGCTACGACGCCTGTTTAATAGCGTGCTTCACGTTGAAGTGACGCATCCTCAGTGTCTGACCTTTGTGTTGCATCAACCGGATTTTTGGCTGGCGCATCGTCTGGCAAGCTATTGCAGTCGTCTGGTGCATCCCGATCTTCCCTTGATCGGCAGCGGTCCGTTTCGTCTCACGGTGTTTGAGCCGGATTTGGTGCGCCTCGAGAGCCATGAGCAATATCACCTCAGCCATCCGCTGCTCAAAGCGATTGAATTCTGGATAACGCCGCAACTGTTCGAGCAGGATTTAGGCACCAGCTGTCGCCATCCGGTGCAAATCGCCATCGGCGAACCTGATGAACTGGCCAATCTGCGCCTGGTCAGCAGCAGCACGAGCCTGGGCTTTTGCTATCTCACGCTGAAACAGAGCCCGCGTTTAAGTCAACTTCAGGCGCGGCGGTTAATCAATATCATCCATCATACGACCCTTCTGCACACGCTACCCTTGGATGAAAACCTGATCACTCCGGCTCACGAATTGCTGCCCGGGTGGACGATTCCCGAATGGTCATCACTCGAAAACGTCGTTTTACCCGAAACACTAACTCTGATTTATCATCTGCCAGTCGAGTTGCATACGATGGCTGAACAGTTAAAACAGTACCTGGCAAAGCATGGCTGCACGCTGAAGGTCATTTTTCACGATGCTAAAACCTGGGATGGCTGTAGCTATTTTGCCGAAGCCGACCTGATGATGGGCGACAGACTGATCGGTGAGGCGCCGGGATATACGCTAGAGCAGTGGTTACGTTGCGATACGCTGTGGCCGCATCTGTTAAGCGCACCACAATTTACCCACCTTCAGGCGACACTCGATTCGGTACAAACACAGGTCAATGAGCACACTCGTCACGCAGGTCTTCAGTCAATATTCAGCCACCTTATGGGAAATGCGGTACTGACGCCGCTGTTTAACTATCAGTATCAGATCAGCGCCCCGCCGGGGGTGAACGGGATTAGCCTGAACACACGTGGCTGGTTTGATTTTTCTAAGGCCTGGCTGCCGGCCCCGAACACGTGAAGAAGCTGGTCGCCCAGCTTGCCAGGCGTTACCATATTGTTTTTGCCGATACTGTTGAGACTATTTATGAAACGTGCCGTCGTCGTGTTCAGCGGAGGACAAGATTCCACCACCTGCCTGATTCAGGCCCTGCAACAATATGATGAAGTGCATTGTGTGACGTTTGATTATGGTCAGCGCCACCGCGCTGAAATCGACGTTGCCCGCGAACTGGCGCTGAAACTGGGCGCACGCGCGCACAAGGTACTGGACGTCACACTGTTAAACGAACTGGCCGTCAGCAGCCTGACGCGCGACAGTATTCCTGTCCCCGACTATGAACCAGATTCCAGCGGCATTCCAAATACCTTCGTGCCTGGCCGCAATATCCTGTTCCTGACGCTCACCGCCATTTACGCCTACCAGGTGAAAGCCGAAGCGGTGATCACCGGCGTGTGTGAAACCGATTTCTCCGGCTACCCGGACTGCCGCGACGAGTTCGTGAAAGCGCTCAATCACGCCGTCGATCTCGGCATGGCGAAAGAAACCCGCTTTGAAACGCCGCTAATGTGGCTGGATAAAGCCGAGACCTGGGCGCTAGCCGATTACTGGGGCAAACTCGACCTGGTTCGCAACGAAACCCTGACCTGCTATAACGGCATCAAAGGCGACGGCTGTGGTCAATGCGCCGCCTGTAACCTGCGTGCCAACGGTCTGAATCATTATCTGGCCGATAAGCCTGGGGTAATGGCGCTGATGAAGAAAAAGACCGGACTAAAGTAAGCCGCTGTTTGACCGGGTGAATCACCTTCACCCGGTCGCAAATTATTCAATTAACAGATCAAGCTTTTCGCGTAATTCCCCTTCCAGCGGAAGCGCCTTCTGCGTTTTCAAATCGATACAGACAAAGGTAATCAGCGCATCGGCCACAACCTGCCCTTCCGGGTCGAGTGTCACGACCTGGCTCAACACGCCGCTCTTACCGTTTAGCTGTTGCAACTGACTGGTCACCGTCAGGCGATCGCCAAGCACGGCCGGACGACGGTAGTTGATGTTGATATTGGCGACCACAAAAGCGATGTTGTGTGCCGTGAGCCACTGGAAGCTTTCACTGTTCTCCAGCCCATCCCAGCGGGCTTCTTCGAGGAACTCGAGATAACGAGCATTATTCACATGCTGGTAAACATCGAGATGATAACCGCGTACTTTGATCTGAGTCTGCATAGCGCACTAACCTTGAAGTTGTTATAGGGTAAGAGATCATAACTGGTATGACCTCTTTATCCTGGCAAAATTTTGCCACTCTGCAAGTTATTGTGTGATTACAGCATCAGGTGAGCGAGGTTGCGCTCAACCAGCGCGCTGCCAATCCCAGGCACCTGCTTCAGGTCGTCGACTGTTTTAAATGGGCCATATTCATCGCGGTAGCCGACAATCGCCTGCGCTTTTTTCAGGCCAACGCCGTTCATGGCACGAGCCAGATCTTCTGCCGATGCCGAATTGATACTGACCCTGGTTCCTTCATCCTCGGCCGCTTTATCACTGACCTTTGCCTTAGTTTGCGCAGCCCCCGGTTCAGCGCCGGGAGCTTCTGCGGTTGTGGATACTGCATGTGTTTTCGCCGCTGGTGTCGCCGCCAGTGCGCTAAAACTCATTCCTGTCGTGGCGATTGCGAGCGTAATTAAAAGTGCTTTGATTCCATGTTTCATGCTGTTATCTCCTTGTTTGTTGACAGCCAGGCAACGATAGCCGCCCACAGAAACAAGAACAAACAGCAGATTTCAGAAATGGAAAAGGCCGCGAAAGCGGCCTTTGAATGTTGCAGAGCGTTGCGAAAATCTGCGAGCAGCGCCGTAATTACTGCTGCTGTGTAATGATATCGCCCAGCTTGATTTTAGCGTCTTTACGCAGGTTGCTCATCAGTGCCTCGAAAGCGATCTGGGCATTGTTCTGGGTGATCCCCTGAACCATCGCCTTTTTCTGCTCTTCCGGCATGGTGCCTGCTTTGACTTCATCCAGCGCCAGCAGAACAACGTTGCCCTGCATGTCAGAAGCCGTGCCGAAGCTCGGTTTATCCTTCGCAGGCAGGCTTAGACCAAACGCAGCCTGGCTAACAGGATCCTGACCGGTACGGCTCAGCGTTTTCGGCTCGCCGAAGCTCAGACCAGCCGCCTTCATCGCGGCATCACCTTTGCCCGCTTTCAGCTCAGTCAGCAGTTTTTCTGCATCCAGCTTCGCCTGCTGTTCCGCTTTGGTGTGCTTCACAAGCGTTGCAATCTGATCTTTCACAGCATCCAACGGTTTGATGGCTTCAGCTTTATGTTCCGCCACGCGCACCACAAACGCACGATCGCCGTCCACGGTAATGATGTCAGAGTTGCTGCCCGGCGTGCCGTTCTCACCGACCAGGCCACCGTTAAAGATAGCATCGGCAACCGGTTTGAAGTTCAGCTCTTCTGGCAGGTTATCGTGACCGAACCAGCCTGTTTCAACGGCTTTCACGCCAGCGGCCTGTTCTGCGCCTGCCAGGGATTCGTTGTCATTGCTTGCCGCGTCACTCACTTTCTGCTGCAAGGCGTAGTAAGCATCCAGCGCTTTTTCCTGCTTCACTTTCGCCGCGATGTCATCGCGAACGTCAGCCAGCGGCTTGGTTTTGGCAGGCTGGACATCATCCAGACGCGCCACCAGGAAGCCAACGGAAGATTTGATCACACCAGAGAGTTGACCTTTCTCTTTCAGGCCTGCGTTTTTCAGCTCATCAGGGGTGGTGGCATCTTCCAGCCAGCCCATATCACCGCCATTTTTCGCAGAGATGATATCGGTGGATTTTTCTTTCGCCAGTGCGGCAAAATCAGCGCCTTTGGTTAGCTCGTCGACAATCGCCTTGGCATCGGCCTCGGTTTTGGTCTGAATCACGCTGTAGCGGTTACGCTGCGCCTGAGTGAACTGATCCTGATGCTGATCGTAGTAAGACTGGATTTCGCTGTCAGACGCGTTTTCCTGCATCGCAGCGGCATCCAGCTTGATGTAGCTCACGCGGAACTGTTCAGGAGAGGTGAAGTTGTTTTTATTCTGCTCATAGTAAGCATTAACTTCTTCGTCTGTGACCTGTTGTTTAGCCGCCAGCGCATTGACGTCGATAGTCGCGGTGCGAACCACACGCTGCTGAGCAACCAGAGCGGCCAGTTCGTCAGTTTCGCCCTTGAGCATGAAATCAGTACCGACAACCGCATTGATCAGTTGCTGAGTGGTCAGCTGATTGCGCAGCGCCTGAGCGTACTGATCCGGGGTCATGCCCATCTGGTTGACGATAGAGGTATAGCGCGTGTTGTCGAATTTGCCGTTGTTCTGGAAAGCTGGCGTCACGAAAATCGCTTTCTTAACCTGCTCATCGCTGATGCCCAAGCCCAGATGTTTGGCATACTGATCCAGCAGCGCTTCGTCGATAAGACGATTCACGGTCTGCTGACGTAAGGTTTTCATGTAGCCTTCGTTCGCTGCAAGCTCAGAGAACTGTTCGCCCAGTTGCTGCTGCATGCGGTTACGTTCTCCGGCAAAGGCATTTTCAAACTGCCCCCGGCTAATTTCCTGGCCATTCACTTTTGCGGCGTAGTTGCTACTTCCGCCAATCAGGTATCCACTCACGCCGGTCAAAATAAACGACACGATAATGATACCGAAAATAATCTTGAGCACGAGACTGTTAGCAGCCGTGCGTAAGTTGTCCATCATGGTGAAACCACACTCCGCTGTAGGTGACTGGTGACCTCACGCTGGGGAAAATCCTGACCGCAGCGCGTAAGGTCGTATTGTGACAAGAAACAGGGGTAAATGTCAGCCCACAACGCGCATAAAGTCACATAAAGTCGCGCTGGACAAACAAAAAAGGCACATCAAATGATGCGCCCTTGTACTTTTCAACTTCCCTTGAACGAGAAAGCGATCAGTTTACTGCGTCTTTCAGTGCTTTACCTGCACGGAAACCTGGCACTTTAGCGGCAGCGATGGTGATCTCTTTACCGGTCTGAGGGTTGCGGCCAGTACGGGCAGCACGCTCTTTAACAGCAAAAGTACCAAAACCTACCAGCGCAACGTCATCCCCGGACTGCAGAGATTCAGTTACAGAGGCAATTAATGCATCTAATGCACGTCCAGCCGCAGCTTTAGAGATATCAGCACCCGCAGCAATTTTGTCAATCAGTTGAGATTTATTCACTGTTCTCTTCCTCTCTTTATAATTTATATCGCGCGTGAATCCTTCACGACGCGACCGCGCAGCAGTTATATCAGGCCTGCCATGACCTTACAACACCCGTTGTTGATGGCTAACCCAATCAGCAATCTAAATTAGCTATACAAAAAAAGGCTGGCAAGTAAGAAATCACCTGCCAGCCTTGTTTTTCTTAACGCTCTTTGCGCGAGGTCACTATTTTGCGGTTACAACCTGCATTCCAGAGGGCTCATTCTGCAGCGCGAGGCTCAGAACCTCTTCAATGCGTTTCACCGGATGGATATCCAGATCGGCGATAACATTGTCAGGAATCTCTTCCAGATCACGTTTGTTCTCATGCGGGATCAATACGGTTTTGATACCACCGCGGTGCGCAGCCAGCAGTTTTTCTTTCAAACCACCGATTGGCAGCACCAGACCACGCAGGGTGATCTCACCGGTCATGGCGACATCAGCTCGCACCGGGTTACCCGTCAGGCAAGAAACCAGCGCGGTACACATCGCGATACCCGCACTTGGACCGTCCTTCGGTGTTGCCCCTTCTGGAACGTGGACGTGGATGTCGCGTTTTTCGTAGAAGTCCGGGTTGATACCCAGTTTCTCCGCACGCGCACGGACCACAGTCAGCGCCGCCTGAATGGACTCCTGCATGACTTCACCCAGAGAACCGGTATAGGTCAGCTTACCTTTGCCTGGAACACAGGCGGTTTCGATGGTCAGCAGATCGCCGCCCACTTCAGTCCATGCCAGACCCGTCACTTGACCGACGCGGTTTTCATTATCGGCACGGCCGTAATCGAAGCGCTGTACGCCCAGATATTCGTGCAAATTGTCGCCGTTAATCTCAATGTGTTTCAGCGTTTTATCCAGCAGAAGCTGTTTAACCGCCTTACGGCACAGTTTCGAGATTTCACGCTCAAGGCTACGCACGCCCGCTTCGCGAGTGTAGTAACGAATAATGCTGATAATGGCACTATCGTCGACTGTAATTTCGCTCTCTTTCAGCGCGTTACGCTCAATCTGTTTCGACAACAGGTGACGTTTGGCGATGTTCAGTTTTTCGTCTTCGGTGTAACCGGAAAGACGGATCACTTCCATACGATCCAGCAGCGGTGCCGGAATGTTCATGGAGTTAGAGGTCGCTACGAACATGACATCGCTGAGATCGTAATCGACTTCCAGGTAGTGATCGCTGAACGCCACGTTCTGTTCTGGATCTAACACTTCAAGCAGAGCAGACGCCGGATCGCCACGCATGTCCGAGGACATTTTGTCGATCTCATCGAGCAGGAACAGCGGGTTTTTAACGCCCACTTTCGCCATTTTCTGAATCAGTTTACCCGGCATAGAGCCGATGTAAGTACGACGGTGACCGCGAATTTCTGCTTCGTCACGCACGCCGCCAAGCGCCATACGGATGTATTTACGTCCGGTGGCTTTAGCAATGGACTGACCCAGAGAAGTTTTACCCACACCAGGAGGCCCTACCAGGCACAGAATCGGGCCTTTAAGTTTGTTCACACGGCTCTGAACCGCGAGGTACTCAAGGATGCGATCCTTGACGCGTTCGAGGCCGTAATGGTCGGTGTCGAGGATTTCTTGCGCCTGACGCAGGTCTTTTTTGACCTTGCTACGCGCGTTCCACGGAACCTGAACCATCCATTCGATATAGCCGCGAACCACGGTCGCTTCAGCCGACATCGGAGACATCATTTTCAGCTTCTGCAGTTCAGCTTCGGCTTTTTCTTTTGCCTCTTTCGGCATTTTCGCCGCGTCGATCTTACGCTTCAGCGCTTCGTTTTCGTCCGGCGCGTCGTCCATCTCGCCGAGTTCTTTCTGAATGGCTTTCATTTGCTCGTTCAGATAGTACTCGCGCTGGGATTTTTCCATCTGCTTTTTGACACGGTTGCGAATGCGTTTCTCAACCTGCAGCAGATCGATTTCAGATTCCATCATCGCCATCAGATATTCCAGACGTTCATTCACGTCGGACATCTCCAGCACAGACTGTTTGTCAGCCAGCTTCAGCGGCATGTGTGCAGCGATGGTATCTGCCAGACGTGCAGGATCGTCGATGCTATTGAGCGACGTCAGCACTTCTGGTGGGATTTTTTTGTTGAGCTTGATGTAGCCTTCGAACTGGCTAATCGCGGTGCGCACCAGCACTTCCTGCTCACGCTCGTCGAGCGCAGGAGACTCAAGGTACTCCGCTTTCGCAGAGAAGTGCTCGCCGTCGTCAGAAAGAGTGGTGATTCGCGCACGCTGCAAGCCTTCTACCAGCACCTTCACGGTGCCGTCAGGCAGCTTCAGCATTTGTAAAATAGAGGCCACGGTCCCGACGGTGAAAAGATCGTTTACACCCGGCTCATCCGTTGATGCTTCTTTCTGCGCAACCAGCATGATTTTTTTATCATGATCCATGGCGGCTTCAAGGCAACGGATAGATTTTTCCCGCCCTACAAATAAGGGTATGACCATGTGCGGATAAACCACCACATCGCGCAGCGGCAATACGGGGATTTCAATGCGTTCAGAACGCTCAGGATTCATAGAGCTCTCTCTTAGTTTAGTGTCCGCCAGGTAAGCAGGTCATGTCACTGTGTTACACAACCATAAACATGTAACCAGTATATGGGGATGTTTCCCACACATTCAACGCTATGAATACGGAAAAATAAAAGGGGAGATAAAATCCCCCCTTTTTGATTAACTGCTTGTATGGTTTGGCTAATTATTCGCCAGATGCCTGCTGGGCTTCCGGCTTGCCATACATCAGCATTGGTTTGCTTTGGCCGCTGATAACGGACTCGTCGATCACCACTTTCTCGACATCTTCCATGGACGGTAAATCGTACATGGTATCGAGCAGCGCCGCTTCAACGATAGAGCGCAAACCACGCGCACCCGTTTTACGGACCATCGCTTTCTTGGCGATAGCGACCAGCGCTTCGTCACGGAATTCCAGATCCACGCCTTCCAGATTGAACAATGCCTGATACTGCTTGGTCAGCGCATTTTTCGGCTCTTTCAGGATCTGAATCAGCGCATCTTCGCTCAGCTCATTCAGCGTTGCCACCACCGGCAGACGACCGATGAACTCAGGGATCAGACCAAACTTGATCAAATCTTCTGGCTCGACCTGCGACAGCAGTTCGCCTTCGTTCGCTTTCTCAGACTTGGCTTTCACCGTCGCGCCAAAACCAATGCCGGAGCCGGTTTCTACGCGGTTAGCGATCACTTTATCCAGGCCTGCAAACGCACCGCCACAGATGAAGAGGATCTTGGAGGTATCTACCTGCAAGAACTCCTGCTGCGGATGCTTACGACCACCCTGCGGCGGAACAGCGGCAACCGTACCTTCGATCAGTTTCAGCAGAGCCTGCTGTACACCTTCGCCCGACACGTCACGGGTGATAGATGGGTTATCGGATTTACGCGAGATCTTGTCGATCTCATCGATATACACGATACCGCGCTGTGCTTTCTGTACGTCGTAGTCGCACTTCTGCAGCAGCTTCTGAATGATGTTTTCAACGTCTTCACCCACATAACCGGCTTCGGTCAATGTGGTGGCATCTGCCATAGTAAACGGAACATCCAGCAGGCGTGCCAGCGTTTCAGCCAGCAGCGTTTTACCGGAACCCGTTGGCCCGATCAGCAAAATGTTACTTTTGCCCAACTCAACGCCATTGCTGGTATCGCCGTTACGCAGACGTTTGTAGTGGTTGTACACTGCAACTGCCAGCACTTTTTTAGCCGGTTCCTGGCCGATCACATAATCATCAAGATGATGACGGATCTCGTGCGGGGTCGGCAATGCGCTGCGCTCACGATGAGGCGCTACTTCTTTAATCTCTTCGCGGATGATGTCGTTACATAAATCGACACATTCGTCGCAGATATACACGGACGGCCCGGCAATCAGTTTACGCACTTCATGCTGGCTCTTGCCGCAAAAAGAGCAGTACAGCAGTTTGCCCGAACCATCTTTGCGTTTATCTGTCATGAGTCCAAACCTCTTTTTAAGTTCTTTGTGCCGCACATGACGACGCAAATGCCATTCTCAGGCGCAAGTCGCAATCAAGCAAAGTGCCGCCCTACCTTAGTATAGCGGCACACTCGCGCCGTGGGCATCAATTACGATGGGTCAAAATGGAGTCGACTAAGCCGTACTCAACTGCCTCTGATGCGGAGAGGAAGCGATCGCGCTCGGTATCACGCTCGATCTGCTCAAGTGATTGACCCGTGTGGTGCGCCATAAGTTCATTCATGCGCCCTTTCACTTTCAGGATTTCACGCGCATGAATTTCAATGTCTGTCGCCTGACCCTGGTATCCGCCCAGCGGCTGGTGAATCATCACGCGGGAATTTGGCAGACAGAAACGTTTGCCCTTCGCGCCTGCCGTCAGCAGGAACGCCCCCATAGATGCCGCCTGCCCCATACAAATGGTGCTGACGTCAGGCTTGATGAACTGCATGGTGTCATAAATGGACATCCCGGCAGTGATGACACCGCCTGGGGAGTTAATATACAGGTAAATGTCTTTTTCCGGGTTTTCCGCTTCCAGGAACAGCATCTGCGCCACGATCAGGTTTGCCATGTGGTCTTCCACCTGGCCGGTCAGAAAGATTACGCGTTCCTTGAGCAGACGGGAATAGATATCAAAAGAACGTTCCCCGCGAGAGGTCTGTTCAATAACCATTGGCACCAGAGCCATATGGGGTGCAAAGTTATCTCGTTCGCCACTGTATGACATTTCCGTCTCCTGGATAAAAATTGGAAAATACCTGCTGTACTGATTGTAACCTTATGGACGGATTATCAGCCAGTCTCATTCATCGTGATTACACACTTATGGGGACGGCATCGCCATATTTCAAGCATAACAATCTTTTGCTGTAACGCTAACACTGAAAGGGCGTTTTAGCACTCTTCCTGGGCTATTACTGCGATAAAAAAAACCCGTCACCAGAAGGCAACGGGTTTTCGTTCAAACTTTAAACCGTTGGGGCGAAATTACGCCTGCTGGTTCATCAGTTCGTTGAAAGAAGTGGCTTTTTCAGACACTTTGGCTTTAGCCAGAACGGCTTCAACGGCCTGCTCTTCCAGGGCAACGTTGCGCATGTTGTCCATCAGCTCTTTGTTGCTGCCGTAGAATTCAACCACTTCACGTGGATCTTCGTAAGCAGAAGCCATCTCTTCGATCAGGCCTTTCACGCGGTCTTCGTCAGCTTTCAGCTCGTGGGTACGAATCACTTCGCCCAGCAGCAGACCAACAACAACGCGGCGTTTAGCCTGCTCTTCGAACAGTTCACGAGGCAGTTCCAGCGCTTGCTGCTGGTTGCCACCGAAGCGCTGTGCAGCCTGGCGACGCAGAACGTCGATTTCGCTGTCAATCAGTGCTGCAGGAACGTCGATTTCGTTCGCTTTCACCAGACCTTCGATAGCCTGAGATTTCACACGGTTACGCACAGCGCCGTTCAGCTCACGTTCCATGTTTTTACGCACTTCTGCACGCAGACCGGCTACGGAACCATCTTCAACGCCGAAACGTTTGATGAATTCTTCAGTCAGTTCTGGCAGTTCGCGCTCTTCAACTTTCTTCAGGTTGATAACGAACTTGGCTGCTTTACCTTTCAGGTTTTCAGCGTGGTACTCTTCCGGGAAGGTCACGTCGATAGTGAATTCTTCGCCAGCTTTGTGACCTTTGATACCGTCTTCGAAGCCTGGGATCATACGACCCTGGCCCATCGCCAGTACGAAGTCAGACGCTTTGCCGCCTTCGAATTCTTCGCCGTCTACAGAACCGGAGAAGTCGATGGTTACGCGGTCTTCTGCATCAACAGCGCCGTCTTTGTCTTTCCAGTTCGCCTGCTGCTTACGCAGAGTGTCCAGCATGCCATCAACGTCAGCGTCGGTCACTTCGACAACAGGTTTCTCAACTTCGATGGTTTCCAGACCTTTCAGCTCAACTTCTGGATAAACTTCGAACTCAACGGAGTAAGTGAAGTCTTCGCCCAGTTTGTATTCGCCCGGAACGTAGTTCGGTGCGCCAGCTGGATTGATTTTTTCTTTGATGATGGCATCAATGAAGTTGCGGCTCATCAGGTCACCCAGCACGTCCTGGCGAACAGAAGCGCCATAACGCTGAGCAACGACATTCATCGGTACTTTACCCTTGCGGAAGCCGTCAATACGTACTTTTTTTGCTACGTTGACCAGCTCGCTTTTCACAGCAGTTTCGATGCTGTCAGCAGCGATAGTAATCGTTACACGGCGGCCAAGGCCTTGAGTGGTTTCAACTGAAACTTGCATCTTGTTACCTCAAAAAAATCACAGTGCTCGGTCAACTCTGAATTTGTCTCGCAATACCGGGATGCTCACTTTTAGCAGATTCACATTCCCTGTCGCCAGAATCATCCCGAAGACATTCATTAAGACGCTGCATTATAGCGGCATCACTTGGGTGAGTCGAGAACGGTTGGGGCATCTTGCTGCGGCTTTTTTCACAATTTAAGGCTATTTTTGGCCTAAATTTCGCCCCACACGTTCAAAACGCAGACAAAACAAAACGGCCCGCAGGCCGCTTTGACATCATTCTGTATGCAACATACTGGAAAAACTCCAACGGTTGCAACCCGGATTGTTTACGCGATGCTTCCTGCACCTCGACAAGGTGGAGAAGCGAAAATGGTATCCTGCAACCCTTCCCACTCTTTAATGGTGTAGGTATGAAGGGCCAGCGCATGCACTGTAGAGGAGAGTTCTTCCGTCAGCGTTCCGTAGATCATACGGTGACGATTCAGAAAACGTTCCCCTGCGAAGCGGTCGCTAACCAGTACGACTTTGAAATGGCTTTCAGAACCGGCCGGCACATTATGACGGTAGCTCTCATCGACAACTTCGAGGAACACGGGATTAAACGCTGTCCTTAGTTTTTCTTCGATCTGTTCACGTATCATCATGATATTACTCCTCTGACAACGCTGAGATGTCACCCATCCCTTTAAATGTTAGCCGCTTTTACCGCTTCCATTACATCAAGACAACAAATATTTAGCTTTCGTCTGATTTCCTCATTCAAACGGATGAAGTTTACTGTGTCACTCATACCTTTTGCCTTAGATGCAGTGAGGAAAATGCACATGGTGGTCAGATTTCGGACAAGACGATGAATTTACATGCGTTGACCACTTCCCCTTGCCGTTGGCGATGTTATGATGGCGGCAATTTTTCGCTCTATATGCTAACGATCCGTTGAGAACCTGAAATGTTAAAAAAACTCTTCTTTCCGCTGGTAGCACTCTTCATGCTGGCTGGTTGTGCCACTCCGCCAACCACCATTGACGTCTCGCCAAAAATTACTCTGCCACAGCAGGACCCAAGCCTGATGGGCGTTACCGTGAGCATCAACGGAGCCGATCAGCGTCAGGATCAAGCGCTGGCAAAAGTGACTCGCGATAACCAGCAAGTCACGCTCACAGCCTCCCGCGACCTGCGTTTCCTGCTGCAAGAAGTTCTGGAAAAACAGATGACTTCTCGTGGTTATATGGTCGGCCCAAGCGGTGCAGTTGATCTGCAGATCATTGTGAACAATCTGTATGCCGACGTTTCTCAAGGCAACGTGCGTTACAATATCTCCACCAAAGCCGATATCGCCATCATCGCTACCGCGAAGAACGGCAATAAAATGAACAAAAACTACCGCGCAAGCTACTCGGTTGAAGGTGCCTTCCAGGCGTCTAACCAGAACATTGCTAATGCGGTAAATAGTGTGCTGACTGACACCATCGCCGATATGGCGCAGGACACCAGCATTCACGAATTCATCAAGCAGAACGCGCGCTAATCCCGCACACTGACCCGGCACCTCGCCGGGTCAGTCATATAGAAACATGTCCAGTCATTACTTGCGCATTTTCCAGCAGCCTAAATCAGCCATTTTGCTGATCCTTGGTTTCGCCTCCGGTTTACCTCTCGCCCTCACCTCCGGCACGCTTCAGGCCTGGATGACGGTCGAGAATATCGATCTCAAAACCATCGGTTTCTTCTCCCTTGTCGGCCAGGCCTACGTTTTTAAGTTTTTATGGTCACCGGTGATGGACCGCTATACCCCGCCATTCCTCGGTCGTCGTCGAGGCTGGCTGGTGATGACACAGATTCTGCTGTTGCTGGCGATCGCCGCAATGGGGTTCCTGGAGCCGTCAACCCAACTGCGCTGGATGGCGGCGCTGGCGGTAGTCATCGCCTTTTGTTCCGCCTCGCAGGATATCGTCTTTGATGCCTGGAAAACGGATGTGTTATCGGCTGAAGAGCGCGGCGCCGGTGCGGCAATCAGCGTGCTGGGCTATCGTCTGGGAATGCTGGTTTCCGGTGGATTAGCGCTTTGGCTGGCCGACCGCTATCTCGGCTGGCAGGGAATGTACTGGCTGATGGCAGCCCTGCTGATCCCATGCATTATCACAACCTTTTTTGCCCCTGAGCCTAGCGATGTTATCCCCGTTCCTCGTTCGCTCGAGCAGGCTGTCGCCGAGCCACTGCGAGACTTCTTCGGGCGCAACAATGCCTGGCTGATTTTACTGCTGATCGTCCTTTATAAGCTCGGCGATGCTTTTGCTATGAGCCTGACCACCACTTTCCTGATTCGCGGCGTAGGCTTCGATGCGGGTGAAGTGGGGGTGGTGAACAAAACGCTCGGTCTGTTTGCGACGATTCTTGGTGCGCTGTACGGCGGGGTATTAATGCAGCGTCTGTCGCTGTTCCGCGCCCTGCTTATCTTCGGCATTTTGCAGGGTGCGTCCAACGCGGGTTACTGGCTGCTCTCTATCACTGATAAAAATATGTTCAGCATGGGCACGGCTGTTTTCTTTGAAAACCTGTGCGGCGGGATGGGAACAGCGGCGTTTGTCGCGCTGCTCATGACGTTGTGCAATAAGTCGTTTTCCGCGACCCAGTTTGCGCTGCTCTCTGCACTTTCCGCTGTTGGCCGTGTGTATGTCGGGCCGATTGCGGGCTGGTTTGTTGAGGCCCACGGTTGGCCAACGTTTTATCTCTTCTCCGTGATTGCGGCCGTGCCGGGAATATTGCTTTTGCTGGTCTGCCGCCAGACGCTGGAATATACCCAGCAAACAGAACATTTTATGCCGCGAACGGAATATCAGCGCGCCTATCACTATGCACTGCGACTGTTAATGATCGGCTGCGTACTCCTGGCGCTATGGCTGATCGTGTTGATTATCAACGCGTCCACACCACTCGCCCTGCCGTTCGAAGCAATACTCCTGGAAGTCGGCGGACTGCTTGCGGTCCTCGGTATCGTCACCGGGGGTCTTCTCGATTTCATGGCGTTGCGTAAAACCCAGCTGACCTGAAGCAAAAACCGAAAGGTTATTTCCCGTGGTAATAACGCCATGTAATTATAACGGTGAAATAACCGACGCCAGCTGAAAAAAATATTTGTTGTTTTGTGCGGGATAGGTTTCGGAAATTATAGGAACCCTCAGCGTTTCGCTATTTTTCATTAAACGATTCAGCTTTGGGAAGATTAAATTTTCGTATTTCAATTGTCTTTTTATTGATGCTTTTTTGTTAATTTATTGTTTATTTTTAACAATGGTTATACCAATTGCCCTGTTTGGGGTATCCTTATGGGCCCTTTCGTTATAACTCCCGTCCCGTGGGGCTTTTGTCTTAAAAGTAGACATAATTTGCAACACATGTGACACGTGCGGCAGAACCCAGTAACACCTTCCTGACACAGGGCTAATGATGTTTACAGTAATGTAACCTTCCCGTAAAATGCCCCCACACTTTAAACGCCACCAGGTCCCCGTGGAATTGAGGTCGTTAAATGACACTTAGGAAATACAATAAAAGTTTGGGATGGTTGTCGTTATTTGCAGGCACTGTTTTACTCAGTGGCTGTGATTCTGCGCTTCTCGACCCCAAAGGACAGATTGGACTGGAACAACGCTCGTTGATTCTGACGGCCTTCGGCCTGATGATGATTGTCGTTATCCCCGCCATTTTGATGGCAGTAGGTTTCGCCTGGAAGTACCGTGCAAGCAATAAAGATGCGAAGTATAGCCCTAACTGGTCACACTCCAATAAAGTGGAAGCTGTGGTCTGGACGGTCCCTATTCTGATCATCTTGTTCCTTGCCGTGCTGACGTGGAAAACCACTCACGCGCTTGAGCCGAGCAAACCGCTGGTTCACGATGAAAAACCGATTACCATTGAAGTGGTCTCCATGGACTGGAAATGGTTCTTCATCTATCCGGAACAGGGCATTGCTACCGTGAATGAAATCGCCTTCCCGGCGAACACTCCGGTGCAGTTCAAAGTGACCTCTAACTCCGTGATGAACTCCTTCTTTATTCCGCGTCTGGGCAGCCAGATTTACGCGATGGCCGGTATGCAGACTAACCTGCACCTGATCGCGAATGAAGCAGGCACCTACGATGGTATCTCCGCCAGCTATAGTGGCCCGGGCTTCTCAGGTATGAAGTTCAAAGCTATCGCAACGCCGGACCGTGCCGCTTTCGACCAGTGGGTCGAAAAAGCGAAACAGTCTACCAACACCATGTCTGACATGGCGGCATTCGATAAAGTGGCGACACCTAGCGAATACAACAAGGTGGAATACTTCTCTAACGTGAAACCTGATTTGTTTAAAGACGTTGTGAACAAATTTATGGACCACGGGAAGAGCATGAACATGACTCAGCCAGAAGGTGAGCACAGCTCGCACGAAGGTATGGAAGGCATGGACATGAGCCACGCGGAAACCTCTCACTAAGGGGCCGAGGAAGAAAATGTTCGGAAAATTGACACTGGATGCAGTGCCGTACCATGAACCGATTATCGTGGTTACGATTGCTGCAATTATCATTGGTGGCGCGGCCTTACTGGGCCTGATCACTTACTTCGGTAAGTGGAGCTACCTGTGGAATGAGTGGCTGACTTCGGTTGACCACAAAAAACTCGGTATCATGTACTGCATCGTCGGTATCGTCATGTTAATTCGTGGCTTTGCCGATGCTATCATGATGCGTAGCCAGCAGGTCCTTGCTTCGGCAGGTGAAGCTGGCTTCCTGCCTCCGCACCACTACGATCAGATCTTTACCGCGCACGGCGTGATTATGATCTTCTTCGTGGCGATGCCGCTGGTTATCGGTCTGATGAACGTGGTTGTGCCGTTGCAAATCGGCGCGCGCGACGTAGCGTTCCCGTTCCTGAACAACCTGAGCTTCTGGTTCACGGTTGTCGGTGTAATTCTGGTTAACCTGTCACTGGGTGTGGGCGAATTCGCACAGACCGGCTGGCTGGCATACCCACCGCTTTCGGGAATTGAATACAGTCCTGGCGTAGGCGTCGATTACTGGATTTGGGCGATTCAGCTCTCCGGTATCGGTACGACCCTGACCGGTATTAACTTCTTCGTGACCATTATCAAGATGCGTGCCCCTGGCATGACCATGTTCAAGATGCCGGTATTTACCTGGGCATCTCTGTGCGCCAACATCCTGATTATCGCGTCATTCCCAATTCTGACGGTTACCGTCGCGTTGCTGACCCTGGATCGCTATCTGGGCACCCATTTCTTCACCAATGATATGGGCGGCAACATGATGATGTACATCAACCTGATTTGGGCATGGGGTCACCCTGAGGTGTACATTCTGGTTCTGCCGGTCTTCGGTGTGTTCTCCGAAATCGCCGCAACCTTCTCGCGTAAACGTCTGTTTGGTTACACCTCGCTGGTGTGGGCAACCGTGTGTATTACCGTCCTGTCGTTCATCGTTTGGCTGCACCACTTCTTTACTATGGGTGCGGGCGCGAACGTAAACGCCTTCTTCGGTATTACCACCATGATTATCGCCATTCCGACCGGGGTGAAGATCTTCAACTGGCTGTTCACCATGTATCAGGGCCGTATCGTGTTCCACTCAGCAATGCTGTGGACCATCGGCTTCATCGTTACCTTCTCTGTAGGTGGGATGACCGGCGTACTGCTGGCGGTACCAGGTGCTGACTTCGTACTGCACAACAGTCTGTTCCTGATTGCGCACTTCCATAACGTTATCATCGGCGGCGTCGTCTTCGGCTGCTTCGCTGGCGTAACCTACTGGTGGCCAAAAGCGTTCGGCTTCACGCTGAACGAAACCTGGGGCAAACGCGCGTTCTGGCTGTGGATTGTCGGCTTCTTCGTCGCATTTATGCCGCTGTATGTGCTGGGCTTCATGGGTATGACCCGTCGCCTGAGCCAGCAGATTGATCCGCAGTTCCACCCGATGCTGGTGATTGCAGCCTGTGGTGCGGTGTTGATTGCGATGGGTATCGCCTGTCAGCTGATTCAGTTCTACGTCTCTATTCGCGACCGCGAGCAGAACCGTGACCTGACCGGTGACCCGTGGGGTGGCCGTACGCTGGAGTGGGCAACCTCTTCCCCGCCTCCGTTCTATAACTTTGCCATTGTGCCGCAGATCCATGAGCGCGACGCATTCTGGGAAATGAAAGAAAAAGGCGAAGCGTACAAGCAACCTGAGCATTACGAAGAGATCCACATGCCGAAAAACAGCGGCGCGGGCATTGTGATTGCCGCCTTCGCAACGGTGTTTGGCTTCGCCATGATCTGGCACATCTGGTGGCTGGCGATCGCGAGCTTCGCGGGCGTGATCATCAGCTGGATTGTGAAGAGCTTTGACGAGGACGTGGACTACTACGTACCAGTCCGTGAAGTCGAAAAACTGGAAAACCAGCATTTCGATGAGATTTCTAAAGCGGGGCTGAAAAATGGCAACTGATACTTTGGCGCACCCAACTGCCCATGCGCATGACCACGCGCACCACGATACAGGGCCGATGAAAGTCTTCGGCTTCTGGATCTACCTGATGAGCGACTGCATTCTGTTCTGCTGTCTGTTCGCGACCTATGCCGTTCTGGTGAACGGCACAGCGGGCGGCCCGACTGGCAAGGACATTTTCGAACTGCCGTTCGTTCTGGTCGAAACCGCTCTGCTGTTATTCAGCTCCATCACCTACGGCATGGCGGCGATCGCCATGTACAAAAACAACAAGAGCCAGGTCGTTTCCTGGCTGGCGTTGACCTGGCTGTTTGGTGCTGGATTTATCGGGATGGAACTCTATGAATTCCATCACCTGATTGCTGAAGGCATGGGCCCGGATCGCAGTGGCTTCCTGTCCGCGTTCTTCGCGCTGGTAGGTACTCACGGTCTGCACGTGACATCCGGTCTTATCTGGATGGCGGTGCTGATGTTCCAGGTTTATCGTCGCGGCCTGACCAATACTAACCGCACCCGTATCATGTGCCTGAGTCTGTTCTGGCACTTCCTGGACGTGGTGTGGATCTGTGTGTTCTCGGTTGTCTATCTGATGGGGGCGATGTAATGAGTCATACTAACGATCATGGCGCTTCCCACGGTAGCGTAAAAACCTACATGACAGGTTTCATCCTGTCGATCATCCTGACGGCAATCCCGTTCTGGATGGTGATGAGCGGAACAGCTTCTCACACGGTGATTCTGGGCACAGTCCTGATCTCTGCTGTGGTGCAGATTCTGGTGCATCTGGTTTGCTTCCTGCACATGAACACCAAATCCGATGAAGGCTGGAACATGACGGCCTTCGTCTTTACCGTGATTATCATCGCTATCCTGGTAGTCGGTTCCATCTGGATTATGTGGAACCTCAACTACAACATGATGGTTCACTAAGAGCGGCGAGTATGTTTAAGCAATACCTGCAAGTAACGAAACCAGGCATCATCTTCGGCAATCTGATCTCCGTGATCGGAGGGTTCCTGCTGGCCTCTAAGGGCAGCATTGATTACACCCTCTTTGCATCCACGCTTATCGGAGTGTCGCTGGTGGTTGCGTCCGGTTGTGTATTTAACAACTACATCGACATGGATATCGACAGGAAGATGGAAAGGACCAAGAATCGGGTGCTTGTCAAAGGCCTGATATCCCCTACCGTCTCGCTGGTGTACGCCACGTTGCTGGGTATTGCTGGCTTTATGCTGCTGTGGTTTGGTGCTAACCCTCTGGCCTGCTGGCTGGGGGTGATGGGTTTCGTGGTGTATGTGGGCGTCTACAGCCTGTATATGAAACGTCACTCCGTCTACGGTACGCTGATTGGTTCTCTCTCCGGCGCTGCGCCGCCGGTGATTGGCTACTGCGCCGTCACGAACGAGTTCGACAGCGGTGCGCTCATCCTGCTGGCTATCTTTAGCCTGTGGCAGATGCCGCACTCCTACGCCATCGCGATTTTCCGCTTTAAGGATTATCAGGCAGCGAACATCCCGGTTCTGCCGGTCGTGAAAGGCATTTCAGTCGCCAAGAATCACATCACGCTGTACATCATTGCCTTTGCCGTCGCGACACTGATGCTTTCTCTGGGTGGTTACGCTGGATACAAATATCTGGTGGTGGCCGCTGCGGTGAGCGTCTGGTGGCTCGGTATGGCGCTACGCGGTTACAAGGTGGAAGACGATAAAGTCTGGGCACGTAAGCTGTTTGTGTTCTCGATTGTCGCTATCACTTCGCTGTCCGTAATGATGTCCGTCGACTTTATGGTGCCGGATTCACACAATCTGCTGACTTACGTCTGGTAAAAACGCTGATTTGAAAAAGCCGGGTGATGATAACCCGGCTTTTTTTTTGCCCGGCGGCGCTACGCTTGCACGAGCCTACGGGTTCGGTAGGCTGGGTAAGGTGAAGCCGCCACCCGGCAATGATTTGCACCCCGTAATATCTCTTAAACAAACACCTATTTACCGCACTTAACACCCCGCCTACACTAGTGCCTGCTTTTGAACTGAGGTGGTAATGAACGATTATAAAATGACACCAGGCGAACTGCGCGCGACCTGGGGTTTAGGGACTGTTTTCTCGCTGCGCATGCTCGGCATGTTTATGGTCCTGCCTGTTCTGACCACCTATGGTATGGCACTTCAGGGTGCCAGCGAGGCATTAATTGGTCTGGCGATTGGTATCTACGGTCTGGCCCAGGCGGTATTCCAGATTCCCTTCGGCCTGCTCTCCGATCGCGTCGGTCGTAAACCGCTGATCGTCGGCGGCCTGATGATCTTTGTGCTCGGTAGCGTGATTGCCGCGCTGTCGAACTCAATCTGGGGCATAATTCTGGGCCGTGCGCTGCAAGGTTCAGGGGCCATTGCTGCCGCCGTCATGGCGCTGCTCTCTGATTTAACCCGCGAACAGAACCGTACCAAAGCGATGGCCTTTATCGGTGTCAGCTTTGGCGTCACCTTCGCTATTGCGATGGTTCTCGGCCCGATCATTACCCACAAACTTGGCCTGAATGCCCTTTTCTGGATGATTGCCGTGCTGGCCACCGTCGGTATTGCGCTAACTATTTGGGTCGTACCGGAGAGTAAAAATCACGTTCTGAACCGCGAATCGGGCATGGTGAAAGGCTGCTTCAGTAAAGTCATCGTCGAACCGCGTCTGCTCAAACTCAATTTCGGCATTATGTGTCTGCACATTCTGCTGATGTCTACGTTTGTCGCCCTGCCCGGCCAGCTGGCAGCAGCCGGCTTCCCGGCGGCTGAGCACTGGAAGATTTATTTGGTGACGATGCTTGTCTCCTTCATCTCCGTGGTGCCTTTTATTATCTACGCCGAAGTGAAACGCCGCATGAAGCGCGTGTTCCTGGGCTGTGTGGCATTGCTGTTAATCGCAGAAATTGTTCTCTGGGGCTCCGGACCGCACTTCTGGGAGCTGGTCCTGGGCGTGCAGTTGTTCTTCCTTGCCTTCAACCTGATGGAAGCCCTGCTGCCGTCGCTGATCAGCAAAGAATCCCCCGCCGGATACAAAGGTACGGCGATGGGCATTTATTCCACCAGCCAGTTCCTTGGCGTGGCGATAGGCGGCTCGCTCGGCGGTTGGGTAGACGGATTATTTGATTCGCAGACCGTGTTTCTCGCAGGCGCGCTGTTGGCAATGCTCTGGCTGCTGGTCGCCAGCACCATGAAAGAGCCGCGCTATGTCAGCAGCCTGCGGGTTGAAATCCCAGACGATGTTGAGATCAGCGATACACTGAAACAGCGACTGGAAGCCACAGAAGGGATAAGTGAAGTGTTTATCGTCCCGGAAGAGCGCAGCGCTTACGTCAAAATTGACAGTAAAGTAACGAATCGCTTCGAAGTGGAACAGGCCATCAAAGCCTGAAAAAATGCCCGGCTTGCCGGGCATTTTCGTTTTAATCGCGGAAGTTCTTAAACTGGAACGGCTGACCCAGGTCGCCACCGCGCACCAGCGCCATGACTGCCTGCAGATCGTCGCGCGCTTTGCCAGTCACACGAATCTCTTCACCCTGAATTTGCGCCTGCACTTTCAGCTTGCTGTCTTTGATAAGCTTAACGATTTTCTTCTGCATCGCGCTTTCAATGCCCTGTTTAAGCTTAGCTTCAACAAACCAGGTTTTGCCGCTGTGCACGAACTCTTCCGGCACATCGAGAGACGTTCCTTCAATGCCGCGCTTTAACAGCTTGCCGCGCAGAATATCAAGCAACTGGTTGACCTGGAAATCAGACTCGCTCAGCACCTTGATGGTCTTATTCGCGTCGTTCAGCTCAAAACTCGCCTCTACACCACGAAAATCGAAACGTGATTCAACTTCGCGGCTAGCGTTATCCACGCCGTTACGGACTTCCTGGATATCAACTTCTGAAACAATATCGAAAGATGGCATCTTTTCTTCTCCCTTTACTTTTGTTGCGTTGCATAATACCCGCAACGAGGCATAACTCAACAGAAGCTTAGCTGACGGCGCTATACTTAACCGACACGCCTGGCGCAGTTGCAGGTGAGGAGGAACAATGAAAATTACCGTGCTCGGATGCGGAGCCCTGGGCCAGCTTTGGCTCACCGCATTGTGCAAACATGGACACGAGGTACAAGGCTGGCTACGCGTCCCCCAGCCGTATTGCAGTGTAAACCTGATCAGTGAAGATGGAAGTATCTTTAACGAATCGCTCACCGCCAACGATCCTGATTTTCTGGCGCAAAGCGACCTGTTGCTGGTCACGCTCAAGGCCTGGCAGGTTTCGGATGCCGTCAAAGCGCTGGCCGCCACCCTTCCCCGCACCACGCCGATTTTGCTGGTCCATAACGGCATGGGTACTATCGACGAACTGAAAAGCATCCCCCAGCCGCTACTGATGGCAATCACCACCCATGCGGCCCGTCGTGACGGGAACATCATCGTCCACGTGGCGAGCGGCGTCACCCATATGGGCCCGGCGCGCGCGCAGGACGGCGATTACAGCTATCTCGCCGATGTGCTGCAACACGTGCTGCCCGACGTCGCCTGGCACAATAACATTCGCCCGCAGCTATGGCGTAAACTGGCGGTTAACTGCGTGATCAATCCGCTGACAGCGCTTCTGGACTGCCCGAACGGTGAACTCAAAAACCACCCGCTGGAAGTGGCCGCGCTGTGTGCTGAAGTGGCGGCGGTGATAGAGCGCGAAGGCATCCACACCTCGGCAGATGATATCCGTTATTACGTCGAACAGATTATCGATAGTACGGCAGAAAACATCTCATCGATGTTGCAGGACGTGCGCGCGCAGCGGCACACCGAAATCGACTACATTACCGGCTACCTGCTCAAACGCGCCCGCGCGCATGGCATCAACGTGCCGGAAAATGTTCAACTGTATGACAGGGTAAAACGTAAGGAGAGTGAGTATGAGCGCGTCGGCACTGATATGCCTCGCCCCTGGTAGCGAAGAAACGGAAGCGGTCACCACCATTGATTTGCTGGTGCGCGGCGGGATCAGCGTCACAACGGCCAGCGTCGCCAGCGATGGCAATCTGGCGATTGTTTGCTCGCGCGGCGTCAAACTGCTGGCTGATGCGCCGCTGGTTGAAGTGGCTGACGGCGATTACGACATCATTATTCTACCTGGTGGTCTGAAAGGCGCAGAGTGTTTTCGCGACAGTCCTCTGTTGGTCGAAACCGTCCGCCAGTTTCACCTTTCCGGGCGCATAGTCGCCGCCATCTGCGCAGCAGCAGGCACCGTATTGGTTCCGCACAATCTCTTCCCACTCGGCAATATGACCGGTTTCCCGACCCTGAAAGACCGTATCCCGGAAGGGCAATGGGTTGATAAACGGGTAGTTTGGGACCCGCGCGTTAATCTGTTGACCAGCCAGGGACCGGGAACATCGATTGATTTTGCGCTCAAAATTATCGACCTGCTGGTAGGGCGTGAAAAAGCCTACGAAGTAGCGTCATCGCTGGTGATGCCCGCTGGGATTTATAACTACTACGAGTCCTGATCCTCCCTCAGGCTGGCTCAATGCCAGCCTTCCTCTCTTTGCACATAATTGCGGCAGTTATCACACTTCCTATCTTTCTTTCTAAGATGGCTTCTCATCGTGTCCAATCCGTGAAAAACTCACTCAAACTGGTATATACCAGTTAAGGACTTCGCCTCACACTCGATAAGGAAATGAATAATGGCGAAGAACAGAAATCTCTTCTGGAGTAAGCAATGTGATTACATTTCTTGAGAACAGAGTCATTCCTGTCCTGATTCGCGTCGGTGAAAACAAAATACTGGTGGCGGTGCGCAACGGTATCGCCCTGACGCTCCCTTTCACTATCACCGGCAGCCTGTTTCTGATCCTGGCGAATTTACCAATTCCCGGCTGGACCGACTGGCTGGGCCCATACGCCGAGAAACTAAGCGCGCCAGTTGCGGTGACTTTCGGGGCAATCGGGCTCATCTCGGCTATTGGCATCAGCTATAACCTGGCGAAAGAGTACAGTCTCAACGCCTTAACCTGCGCCATTGTCACGATGGTGGTGTTTCTGCTGGCGCAGCTCAACGATAAGTACCAGCTCAACGTTGATAATCTCGGTGCCGCCGGGCTTTTCTCAGCGATTATATTGTCGATTCTGACGGTGCAAATTGTCCGCTTGTTTATCCATCATAACGTGGTGATCAAACTCCCCGACGGCGTTCCCCCTGCGGTAGCGCAATCTTTCGCGAGCCTGATTCCAGCGGCTGTCGCGATTACACTTATCTGGTTCGTTAGGGTCATTCTTAACTTCGATATTAATCAGTTTTTTACCCTTATTCTCAGCCCGCTGGTCACCGGCTTAGGTTCGCTGCCCGGCATGCTGGTCTTAATCTTTTTAATTTCGCTGCTGTGGTGCTGCGGGATTCACGGGGATAACGTACTTTCGGGGATCACCGCGCCGATTTTCCTGAAATATATCGCTGAAAATACGCAGGCCTATTTGCACCACCAGCCGATTCCTCATATCACCGCCGACGGGTTCTATATCGTCTTTATGTGTCTCGGCGGCACCGGCGCAACGCTCGGGTTAGTGATGGCGATGATGCGCTCGCGCAGCAAGCTGTATAAATCGGTCGGCAAACTCTCTTTGCCCTCCGCGATATTTTGCATCAACGAGCCGGTGATATTTGGCTGCCCGATTGTCTTCAACCCGTTGCTAATGATCCCTTTCACCCTCACCCCGATGATTCTCTGTATTTCAACCTATGCCCTGATGTATTTCGACATCATTGGCCGCCCGGTGCTGCAAATTCCGTGGACCATGCCGCCCATTTTCGCCGCGTGGTTCGTCACTGGCGGCAATATCCCTGCCGTAATTTGGTCGGTGTGCACCATTGCCATTTCAGCCCTCGTCTGGCTGCCGTTTTTCAAGCTCGCTGAACGCAAACAGTTAGAAACCGAAGCGGCGGAAGAACATTCGCGCCGTGAAGCAGAAAAACTTCCCGATCCCATCTTGTAAAAAGGATTCACGATGAAAAAGCTCAAAATTGTCACGATTGGTGGCGGCTCAAGCTATACGCCGGAATTGATCGATGGATTTATCAAACGCTACGACGAACTGCCGGTCACTGATTTCTACCTGCTGGATATCGAGGAAGGGAAAGAGAAACTGGAAATTGTCGGCAAACTCGCCCAGCGCATGGTGAAAGACGCAGGCATTCCGATGAATATTCACCTGACGCTGGACCGTGAGGCGGCGCTGAAAGACGCCGATTTCGTCACCACCCAGCTGCGGGTCGGCTTCCTGGATGCGCGTATCAATGATGAGAAAATCCCGCTGAAATACGGCGTGCTCGGCCAGGAAACCACCGGTCCCGGTGGATTTATGAAAGCTCAGCGTACCATTCCCGTGCTGCTGGATATCTGCAAAGCGATGGAAAAATGGTGTCCGAATGCGTGGCTGATTAACTTCACCAATCCGGCGGGCATCGTGACCGAAGCCATCACCCGCCACTCGGCGATCAAAACCATCGGGATTTGCAGCGGCGCGAACAGCATGATGATGGATATCGCCAAAGCCTATGACGTCAAAAAAGCGGATATTTACGCGCGCATTATCGGTCTGAACCACCTGATTTTTGCCGATAAAATTTACGTGAAAGGTGACGATCTCACCGACGATTTTATCGAGAAACTGGCCGTCGGCAGCGCCAATAACTCGCTGAAAAACATCCCGGATATCGGCTTTACCGCACGCTTTGCCCGCGCGCTGCATATGTACCCGATCTCCTATCTGAAATACTACTTCCTGACCCGCGAAATGACGGAAACGGCGATCCACGATTCAGAGAAAAAAGGCACGCGCGGCGAGCAAACCCGTGAGATTGAGAAAAAGCTGTTTGAGCTGTATCAGGACCCGAACCTGAACCACAAGCCGAAAGAGCTCGAGCAGCGCGGCGGCGCGTGGTATTCGGACACAGCCTGCTCGATCATTAGCTCTATTTTCAACGACAAAAAAGAAGTCCACGTGGTAAACACCGTCAACAACGGCGCAACGCCCGATCTGCCGGATCACGTCACCCTGGAAACCAACGCCGTGATTGATAAAAACGGTGCTCATCCGCTGGCCTATGGCAGGCTACCGGTGAAAATTCGCGGGTTGATCCAGAGCGTCAAAGCCTACGAAGAGCTCACCGTCGAAGCCGCCGTCACCGGGGATTACGCCACCGCCCTGCTGGCGCTGAGCATCAACCCTATTGTGCCTTCCGCCGCCATTGCCGAGCAGATCCTCGACGAGTATCTGGAAGTGAACCACGCTTATTTACCTCAGTACAAACGCTAAGGAACTGCGATGAACATTGAAATTGTTGAAGATTACCCGGCGCTCAGCGCCTCCGTGGCCCAGCGCGTGATCGACACCCTCACGCGTAAACCCAATGCATTGATCTGTATTGCCGGAGGCGATACGCCGCTCGGCGTGTTTGATGCCCTTGTACGTGCCAGCGAAGAAGGGAAAGTCGATTTTTCCCATGCCACTTTTGTCGGCCTGGACGAGTGGTTAGGGTTGGGCAAAGCAGACAAAGGAAGCTGTCGGGAAATGGTCTGGGGGCATTTCTTCAGCCGCCTGACGCTTCGCGATGAACAAATCTGCTTCTTTGACGGCTTAACCACCGACCCGGCGCAGGAGTGCCGCCGCGTGGATCGCTTCATCAGCGAACACGGTGGAATTGATACGATTGTGCTGGGGATCGGTATGAATGGGCATATCGGTTTCAATGAGCCAGGCGCGGCCATTGATACGGAGTGTCACGTGGTCGATCTCGATGAAGTCACTCAGTCCGTTTCCGTGAAATATTTCGGACAGGCGCGCGACGTGAAACAAGGGATTTCCCTGGGGATGAAAACAATTCTGGCGGCGAAGTCAGTGATTGTGATGGCCAGCGGGGAGAAAAAAGCCGCTATCGTGGCGCGAACGCTGCGCTCAGATATCGACGCCAGTATTCCAGCAACGCTGCTTAAAAACCATCCGCAGGTGCAGATGCTGGTGGATAAACCCGCCGCGACGCTGCTTTAATCGGTCCGACAGGCGCGACTGCGCCTGTCATCTTTCAATACGCATATTTTTGACTCGGAACAGATCTGCGCGGTTGTAGCTTATCGAATAGTTAAAGGCTTTTTTATCGCTGAGGCGGGTAACTTCGGTAATTTTCAGCATCGCCTGTCCGGGCGTAATATCCAGCAGTTTTGCTAATTCGCGGTCGAAAAGCGCCGCTTCAATCAGGGAATCTGCGTCGCTGATTTTTTTACCGGTGTACTCTTCGATATAACCATACAGGGACCCCTTTTCAAGAACGGACTGGGGAATATCAGCAATAGTTTGCAGAGGAATATTAGTGTCTTCGACCAGAACAGGCTGACCATCGAGGAGGCGAACGCGGCGGATAAAATAGACATCGTCGCCAGGCTTAATCTCAAGATGTTGTGCTAGCGCGGTATCGGCGTGAATAGTCGTAAAGGTGATTAAGCGACTGGTGACATTCACGCGTCCCTGAAATTCACGAGAAAAACCCAGGATGCTGTCGCTCTTTTCATTGTTGAGGATATAGATATTGCTGTCGGTGTTTTTCAGCACAAACATGCCTTTGCCATGAATGCGCTCGATATACCCTTCCTGAACCAGATTCGCCATCGCTTTTTGCACCGTCACCCGCGTCACGTTATAGACGCTTGCGAGGTCACGCTCGGATGGAATGCTTTCCCCGATTTTATATTTCTGGTCGAGAATATCCTTTTTAATCTTCTCTTTTATTTCCAGGTATTTATGCATGATTCCCTCACGACGTCCTGACGGATCGTTACTTTACCATGTGTGCATAATTTAGAAATAAAAAAGCCGGGTGGCGGCTACGCCTTACCCGGCCTACGATGCATTTTTGTAGGCCCGGTAAGCGCAGCGCCACCGGGCATTTTACTACGGGCGATACACCTTCACATTGGTGAAACCTTGCTCGCGCAGATAAAGCGCCTGCAGACGGCTCATTACACCGCGCTCACACCACAACAGATAGGTTTTGTCTTTCTCCAAATCGCCAAACTTAGTGCTCAGCTTATAAAAAGGCAGAGAGACAATTTCAACGCCCTCGACTTTCAGCGGGCTGGCGTCCTGTTCATCGCTGGAGCGAATATCGACAATCACATCGTTCGCGCCAAAACCGGTGACCGTTTCGACTTCAACGACGTCCTGATCGGTCTGCTGCGCGATTTCACGGATATCGACGTTGGTCGCTTCCGCTACCACTCTGTCGAGGATCTCGAAATCGAAGTTCTGCTCTTCCGCTTCGATCTTCGCCTTCACCGCTTTCACGGTTGGGCTTTTCGAAATCACACCGCAGTATTCCGGCATCGTACGGGCAAAATCTTCGGTACCGATTTTACGCGCCAGGTCGATGATGTGCTCTTTGTCGTGGGAGATAAGCGGACGCAGGATCAAGGTATCGGAAACATTATCGATCAAACGCAGGTTAGTCAGCGTCTGGCTGGAGACCTGACCCAGCGCTTCGCCGGTGACCAGTGCCTGCACGCCGTAGCGCTCGGCCACTTTAGACGCCGCGCGCACCATCATACGTTTCAGCACCACGCCCATCTGGCCGTCATCCACTTTTTCGAGGATTTCGCCAACCACTGGCTCGAAGTTGATCGCGACAAAACGCACGCGGTGGGAGCTGCCAAAACGGTTCCACAGGTAATGCGCCACCTGACGAACGCCGATTTCATGCGCCGCGCCGCCGAGGTTAAAGAAGCAGTAATGCACGCGACAGCCGCGACGCATCAGCATGTAACTAGAGACACCGGAGTCAAAACCACCGGAGATCAGCGACAGCACATCTTCCTGCGTGCCGATCGGATAACCGCCGATACCTTCGTAACGGCCTTTGACCAGCAACAGGCGATCGTTTTCGATCTCCAGATTGACGGTCACTTCCGGGTTGGTCAGTTTTACGCGCGCGGTTTCAACGTGCTGGTTCAGACCGCCGCCGACATAACGCTCGGCTTCGATCGAGCTGAATTCATGTTTGCCGCGACGCTTCACGCGCACGCAGAAGGTTTTGCCTTCGATCTGATCGCGGTACTGAGCCAGCGCCAGTTCAAAAATATTGTGCAGCGAGGTGAAAGGAACATCTTCCACATCCAGAATATGGTGAATACCGGGAATGCGGGTCAACGCATCGCGAATATCCAGACGCTTATTTTCGTCTTTCGCGCGGACTTCAACGTGATCCCAGTGACGAACCACGGCAAGCGTTTCGTCATAATCTTTTAAAACGTTACGAATGTTTCCGGTCAGGATTTTAATAAAGCGCAAACGCACAGATTGGCTTTTGATGGTGATTTCCGGGAACAATTTAATGATAAACTTCATGGCGGCAATGTTTCTTAGGCAAGCCAGTAAAGGCTTGTGATGGAAAGAGTACAGCAGCCCACATTGGTGGCTGCATCCAGGCGCAGAAGTATACCACCATCGTGTGCCTCCTGTGCACATTGCGCGTTATTTGCTTATCTGCCCGAGTCCGTTACCATGACGGAGCTGAAAACATGAGAGTTAACATTCACTATGCCGAAGAAAAATGACGCACCAGCCAGCTTCGAAACTGCGCTGAGTGAACTGGAGCAAATTGTCACCCGTCTGGAAAGTGGCGATTTGCCACTGGAAGACGCGCTCAATGAATTTGAACGCGGCGTGCAGCTTGCGCGCCAGGGGCAGGTCAAATTGCAGCAGGCGGAACAACGCGTGCAGATCCTGCTTTCCGATAGCGAAGATGCCGCCACAACCCCTTTTACACCGGACGCTGAGTAAATGGATTTCTCCAGAGAGCTTCAGGTTTGCGTGGAGCGTGCCAACGATGCGTTGCGTCGTTTTATCGAACCACAGCCTTTTCAGAACACTCCACTGGTTGAAGCCATGCACTATGGCGCACTCTTAGGTGGAAAACGCCTGCGCCCGTTCCTGGTGTACGCCACGGGTAATATGTTTGGCATCAGCGATAACACGCTCGATGCGCCAGCGGCCGCCGTTGAATGCATCCACGCCTATTCGCTGATCCACGATGATTTACCGGCAATGGACGACGACGATTTACGTCGCGGCCAGCCAACCTGCCACATTAAGTTCGGCGAAGCCAATGCCATTCTGGCGGGTGATGCGTTGCAGACCCTGGCGTTCTCGATTCTGAGCGATGCGCCGATGGCAGAAGTGTCCGACCGCGATCGTCTGGCGATGGTCTCCGAACTGGCGATGGCCAGCGGGATCGCCGGAATGTGCGGCGGCCAGGCGTTAGATCTGGAGGCGGAAGGTCGTCAGGTTAATCTGGAACAGCTGGAACGCATTCACCGCCATAAAACCGGGGCGTTGATTCGCGCAGCCGTTCGCCTGGGCGCACTGAGCGCGGGTGAACAAGGGCGTAAAGCGCTGCCCGTTCTGGACAGGTACGCTGAAAGTATCGGCCTGGCTTTCCAGGTTCAGGATGACATTCTGGATGTGGTGGGCGATACTGCAACATTGGGAAAACGTCAGGGCGCAGACCAGCAACTTGGCAAAAGTACCTACCCCGCCCTGCTGGGACTTGAGCAAGCCCAACGTAAAGCCCGGGACCTGATCGATGATGCCCGCCAGTCGCTGAATCAGCTGGCAGCACAATCACTGGATACCTCGGCACTGGAAGCGCTAGCGGACTATATAATCCAGCGTGATAAATAAACTATAAATCTCGATGAGCCTTTGATGAGTTTTGATATTGCCAAATACCCGACACTGGCGTTGGTTGACTCCACCCAGGAGTTACGTCTGTTGCCGAAAGATAGCCTGCCGAAGCTGAGCGACGAATTACGTCGTTATCTCCTCGACAGCGTGAGCCGTTCCAGCGGACATTTCGCCTCCGGGCTTGGCACGGTGGAGCTGACCGTTGCGCTGCACTACGTCTATAACACGCCGTTTGACCAGTTGATCTGGGATGTCGGCCATCAGGCTTATCCACACAAAATTCTCACCGGTCGTCGCGATAAGATTGGCACAATTCGTCAGAAAGGCGGTCTGCACCCGTTCCCGTGGCGCGGTGAGAGCGAGTTCGACGTATTAAGCGTTGGCCACTCTTCAACGTCGATCTCTGCGGGTATCGGCATTGCCGTCGCGGCAGAAAAAGAGAACAAACAGCGTCGCACCGTCTGCGTGATTGGCGATGGCGCGATCACGGCGGGTATGGCGTTTGAGGCGATGAACCACGCGGGCGATATCAAGCCCGATATGCTGGTTATCCTCAACGACAACGAAATGTCGATCTCGGAAAACGTCGGCGCGCTCAATAACCACCTGGCGCAACTGCTCTCCGGCAAGCTCTATTCCAGCCTGCGCGAAGGCGGCAAAAAAGTCTTCTCCGGCGTTCCGCCAATCAAAGAGCTGCTGAAACGCACCGAAGAACATATCAAAGGCATGGTGGTGCCCGGCACCCTGTTTGAAGAGCTGGGCTTTAACTATATCGGTCCGGTCGATGGACACGACGTGCTGGGCCTGGTCACCACGCTCAAAAACATGCGCGACCTGAAAGGCCCGCAGTTCCTGCACATCATGACCAAGAAAGGGCGCGGCTACGAGCCAGCGGAAAAAGATCCGATTACCTTCCACGCCGTTCCGAAATTCGACCCGACCAGCGGCTGTCTGCCAAAAAGCAGCGGCGGGATGCCGAGCTATTCGAAAATCTTCGGCGACTGGCTGTGCGAAACAGCGGCCAAAGACAATAAGCTGATGGCCGTGACTCCCGCCATGCGCGAAGGCTCCGGCATGGTTGAGTTCTCCAAAAAATACCCTGATCAGTATTTTGACGTGGCTATTGCTGAACAACACGCAGTCACTTTCGCCGCCGGTCTGGCGATTGGTGGTTATAAGCCGATTGTGGCGATCTACTCCACCTTCCTGCAGCGCGCCTACGATCAGGTGATTCACGACGTCGCGATCCAGAAGCTGCCGGTGCTCTTTGCTATCGACCGCGCTGGCATCGTCGGCGCAGACGGACAAACGCACCAGGGCGCATTTGACCTCTCCTTCCTGCGCTGCATCCCGGACATGGTGGTGATGACGCCGAGCGACGAGAACGAGTGCCGCCAAATGCTGTTTACCGGCTATCACTACCAGGATGGTCCGAGCGCGGTGCGCTATCCGCGTGGCAATGCGGTCGGCGTTGAGCTGGAACCGCTGGCGAAACTGCCGATCGGCAAAGGCCTGGTGAAGCGTCGCGGTGAAAAACTGGCGATCCTCAACTTCGGCACACTGATGCCAGAAGCGGCTAAAGTCGCGGAATCCCTCAATGCGACGCTGGTGGACATGCGTTTTGTGAAACCACTGGATGAAACATTAATTCTGGAGATGGCAGCGAGTCATGATTCGCTGGTAACGCTGGAAGAGAATGCCATTATGGGCGGCGCGGGCAGCGGCGTGAACGAAGTGCTGATGGCCCATCGCAAGGTGGTTCCGGTGCTGAATCTCGGTCTGCCAGACCACTTTATTCCACAAGGCACTCAGGACGAAGCCCGCGCGGCGATTGGCCTGGATGCCGCCGGTATCGAAGCCAAAATCCTCAGCTGGCTGGCGTAATATCCCTCCTCTTTTCCCTCCTGCTATGCTTAAAGGATGTGTTTTAAGCAATCAGCAGGAGTGGAAGCATGCAATACAATGCATTAGGAAAAACAGATCTTAAGGTTTCCCGTCTTTGTCTGGGCTGTATGACCTTTGGTGAACCCGCACGGGGAAACCACGCCTGGACGCTCCCGGAAGAGAGCAGCCGTCTCATTATCAAACACGCCATTGACGGCGGCATTAATTTCTTCGATACCGCGAACAGCTATTCCGACGGCAGCAGCGAAGAGATTGTCGGCCGCGCGCTGCGTGATTTTACCCGTCGCGACGAGGTAGTTGTGGCCACCAAAGTTTATTATCCATCCGGCGATTTGGCTGAAGGGCTTTCCCGCGCGCAAATCCTGCGATCCATTGATGACAGCCTGCGACGCCTGAACATGGAGTATGTCGATCTGCTGCAAATCCATCGCTGGGATTACAACACGCCGATTGAAGAGACGCTCGAAGCCCTGAACGACGTGGTGAAAGCGGGTAAAGCGCGTTACATCGGCGCGTCGTCAATGCACGCCTCGCAGTTTGCCCAGGCGCTGGATTTGCAGGCGCAGCACGGCTGGGCGCGCTTTGTGACCATGCAGGATCATTACAATCTTATTTATCGCGAAGAAGAGCGCGAGATGCTGCCGCTTTGCTATCAGGAGGGCGTGGCGGTGATCCCCTGGAGCCCACTGGCACGCGGGCGTTTGACCCGTCCGTGGGGTGAAACCACCGCACGTTCCGTTTCCGATGAAGTCGGGAAGAATCTGTATAACGACACCGAAGCCAGTGATGCGCTGATCGCCGAACGTCTGGCGGGTATCGCCGAGGAGACGGGCGCTACGCGCGCGCAGGTGGCGCTGGCGTGGTTACTGAGCAAACGCGGGGTTGCGGCACCGATTATCGGTACATCGCGCGAGGAGCAACTGGACGAGCTGTTGAATGCGGTAGATTTGACGCTTACGCCGGATCAGATCGCCGAGCTGGAGACTCCGTATCAGCAGCATCCGGTGGTGGGGTTCAAGTAGTTTCTATTGTGCGGCCTGATGCCCTCACCCCGGCCCTCTCCCACTGGGAGAGGGAGAAAACATTAAAAACGGCAACGATGTTGCCGTTTTACTTTTACCTTGCGCCACCGGGCAACAGGCCGCACAAACTCACGCGAAGTGATCGTAGCCTTTCCAGTCGAGCGCAACTGGCGTGCCGTTTTGCACAAACTGCATCCCTTCACTTTCCGGCAAAATCTGCCCGATACAGGTGAACGGCGCACCAAGGTTCCCCAGCGCCACATCCAGCGTACCGCGATTTAGCTCTGGAACCGTAAAGCACAGCTCGTAATCTTCGCCGCCTGATAGCGCCCATCGCAGCGCCTGCTCAGGTTCGACGTGTTTACGGATTTGCTCCGAGAGCGGGAAAGCATCAAGATCGACACGCGCACCCACGCCGCTGGCTTTCAGAATATGGCCGAGATCGGAAATCAAACCATCGGACAAATCGATCGCCGAACTGGCGCGTTCACGCAGCGCCTGACCGTGCAAAATCCGCGGCGTCGGGCGCAAATGGCGCTTCACCAGATACGCCGCATCGTCTGCGTCGTTAACAGTAAGGCGGTCCTGCAAAATCGCCAGCCCCGCGGCGCTGTCGCCCGGCGTACCGGTGACATAAATCCAGTCGCCCGGCTTCGCGCCCGAGCGTTTCAACGCGCGACCTATCGGCACATAACCGTGGATCGCCAGCGTCATCGACAGCGGACCAGCCGTAGTATCACCGCCAATCAGCTGCATATCGTAATAGTTGAGTTGTTCAAACAGCGCGTCGCTGAAGGCTTCAAGCCAGGTTTCATCGACGTTCGGCAACGTCAGGGCCAGCGTCAGCCATGCCGGATCGGCACCCATCGCCGCCAGATCGCTCACGTTGACCGCCAGCGCTTTGTACGCCAGATCGGCAGGATCGATATCCGCGAGGAAGTGACGCCCGCACACTAAGGTGTCGGTACTGATCGCCAGGGTCTGTTTTTCGGGAATATTAAGAAGTGCGCAGTCGTCGCCAATGCCCGTTTCAACATCAAGACGGGAGGTACGAACACGGTCAAAATAACGGGCAATCAGGGAGAATTCGCCGCATGCCATACGTTATGCCTCAGCAAATAAAATAAAAAACCGGAGCCGCACAGCCAGGCGGCGGTGCGAAACTCCGGTTTGCGGATCACTTTTTGTGGGGACGGATCGCAGGTGCGGCTTTATCCAGCACGCCATTCACAAATTTGTGGCTGTCTTCAGCACCGAAGGTTTTCGCCAGTTCGATAGCTTCGTTGATGGCCACTTTATATGGCACATCCTGACGTTTAGACAGCTCAAACAGCGCGATGCGCAGCACTGCTTTCTCAACCTGACCCAACTCTTCGAGCAGACGGGACAGGTACGGCTTCATCAGACCGTCGAGATACGCGCTATTAGTCGCCACTCCCGACAGCAGTTCACGGAAGTACAGGACGTCAACGTCTTTGACGTCTTGTTCCGCCAGGAACTGGTATTCAACATCAGAGATGTCGTTCTGGGACAACTGCCAGGAGTAAAGCGCCTGGACGGCACACTCACGGGCGCGGCGACGAGCAGCAGGTTTCACGGAATTCCCCTTACAAAAAAATCAGGCCTTAATGGCTTTCAATACGTTGATCATTTCCAGCGCGGTCAGTGCAGCTTCTGCACCTTTGTTACCGGCTTTGGTGCCAGCGCGTTCGATGGCTTGTTCAATACTTTCGGTAGTCAGCACGCCGAATGCGACAGGGATTTCAGAATCCTGTGCCACGTGCGCCAGACCATTGCTTGCACCACCCGCAACGTATTCGAAGTGAGCAGTGCCGCCACGAATTACCGTACCCAGCGCAATCACCGCGTCATATTTACCGGTTTTCGCCAAAGCACCCGCTGCCAACGGCAGTTCGTAGGCACCTGGAACCCAAACAACGGTAATATTGTCATCTTTGACCTGGCCAATACGTTTCAGGGCGTCAATCGCACCATCCAGCAGGCTGTCGTTAATGAAGTTGTTGAAACGCGCAATAGTGATGGCGACGCGAGCGTCCGGGGTAGCAACAGCAGCTTCAATAATGTTCATACTCTTCCTTTACGGGTTCATTTGGCCCCGCAGGGGGGCGGATTTTATCATAATACTTCACGCACTGCTTCTCTATTTCAGAAAGCCTCACGCAGGGGTTAAATGCAGGCACACGTCCGGGCCAACCTGCCGAATTTCACTAAATTTGAGTTGAGGTGCATCGGCCAGTTTTTCAAGGCCGGGCAGCACAAACAGGCCGCGCGCATCACTACCTAACAGTTTAGGCGCAACGTACACAATCAGTTCATCCACCAGCCCTGCCTGCAACAGCGCACCGGCAAGCGTCGGACCCGCTTCGACCCAGATGCTATTCACCTGCTGTTTGCCGAGCAGCATTATCATCACCACTAAATCGATGTGGCCGTTATGTTCTGGCACCATAAAATGGCGTACCGCGTCCGGCCATTCGCGGCTGTCTTCCTGCGTGCGCGCAATCCAGGTTTCTCCAGGCTGCTGCACGATGCGGTGCGCGGGCGTCACACGATTCTGACGATCCAGCACAATGCGCAGCGGCTGGCGCAGATTCTCCTGCGGATAGAGCGCCTGGGTATCGGCGTCGAGCTCGTCCCAGCGCACGGTCATCGCCGGATCGTCCGCCAGCACCGTTTCACTGCTGGTGAGAATAGCATGGCTTTGCGCGCGCAGACGTTGCACATCGCGCCTTGCCTGAGTAGAAGTAATCCACTGGCTTTCACCGCTGGCCATCGCCGTACGCCCGTCAACGGATGCGCCGAGTTTTAGCTGAATGTACGGAAAGCCGGTACGCATCCGCTTGAGAAAACCTTTATTCAATGCCTCGGCATCGTTCATCATCAGCCCGTGGCTGACATCGATGCCCTCTTGTTGCAGGCGATATAATCCGCGCCCTGCTACCTGCGGATTCGGGTCCTGCATGGACGTGACGACGCGCGCAATACCCGCTGCAATGAGTGCTTCGCAGCACGGCGGCGTGCGCCCGTGATGGCTGCATGGCTCCAGCGTTACATAGGCCGTTGCACCACGCGCTTTCTCGCCCGCCATGCGCAAGGCATGGACTTCGGCGTGCGGCTCACCGGCGCGATAATGAAAACCTTCGCCGACAATCTCGCCGTCTTTAACAATCACGCAGCCGACATTGGGGTTAGGATGGGTGGTGAATCGACCGCGCTGCGCCAGCTTCATCGCTCGCGCCATGTAAATCTCATCTTGCATGCGCTTAATCCTGTAGGCGGGCGATCTCTTCGCCGAATTCTTTGATGTCTTCGAAGCTGCGATAGACAGACGCGAAGCGGATGTAGGCCACTTTATCGAGCTTTTTAAGCTGCTCCATCACCAGGTTGCCGATCATCTTGCTCGGCACTTCACGTTCGCCAGTGCCGCGCAGATGCGATTTGATGTGGTTCAGCGCCATTTCGACGTCATCTGCGCTGACTGGCCGTTTTTCCAGTGCTTTTAGCATCCCTCTGCGCAGTTTCTCTTCGTTGAACGGCTCGCGTACATCGTTGCTTTTCACCACACGCGGCATGACCAGCTCAGCCACTTCGAAGGTGGTGAAACGTTCGTTGCACACCAGACACTGCCGACGACGGCGGACCGAGGAGCCTTCACCTACAAGACGAGAGTCGATTACTTTGGTATCCACAGCGGAACAGAATGGGCAATGCATACGGTGTCCTGGCTATCTGGTTAACTGAACTCTATTTTACCCTGAACTGGGCCGACAACAAAGGAAGAGCGTTTTTGAGACAAAGGATCTATACCTGACGGCAGGTTACTGACTACCATTAGGACAATCCGTTATTTCAAGGAATTAAACGCAATGACAAGACGTTACCTAAGAATTCTCGTGGTGGGAAGCCTCTTCACCCTCAGTGCCTGCGCCCAGCAAAGCGAAGTTCGCCAGATGAAACAGAGCGTCAACACGCTCAATACGGCAATGACCAAGCTGAATCAGGAAACGGTTAAGATCACCCAGCAAAATGCACTGAATGCCAAATCCAGCAGCGGCGTTTACCTCCTGCCGGGCGCAAACACGCCTGCACTGCTGAAAAGCCAAATCGGCACGCTGCGGATGTCGCTGGTCAACGTCGCGCCAAACGCCGACGGTACGCGTGCGACTCTGCGTATTCAGGGCCAGTCCAACGATCCACTACCGGCGTTTAGCGGCACTGTCGAGTGGGGCCAATTGCAGGGCACGACCGAGAGCTACCAGGAAGTGAACGTGCAAAATCAGCTGGTGACAGCTCCGGCCAGCGTACTGGCACCCAGCGATGTCGATATCCCGCTACAGTTGAACGGCACAACGCCGGAACAGTTAGGTTTCATTCGTATCCACGACATTCAACCCGCCGTTCAGTAACACTTCCCAGCGGAACGCTTACCGCGTTCCGCCCTCCCTTACATTTCGCAAATATTGGCAACATGAATGATTGCCGCTACAATCCCCGCAGTTTAAAGTACGCAAACGTGAACGCAATCGATTACGCACATGAGAGATATGTGAAACAACACATATTTTTGTGAGCAGGGATTCCTATAATAGGCTCCGCAGAAACACGAAATATTTAGAAACGCAATTCGCGCATCTTTCACATCCCGGAAGGGATTTTCAATCAGTGGCATGATTATGAAAAAAACATTATTAGCGGCCGGTGCAGTTCTGGCACTTTCTTCCTCTTTCGCTGTTAACGCAGCTGAAAATTCAAAACCTGAATATGTTTCCGACTGGTGGCATCAGAGCGTTAACGTGGTGGGCAGCTATCACACCCGCTTCGGACCACAACTCCGCAACGATACCTACCTGGAATACGAAGCTTTCGCCAAAAAAGACTGGTTTGATTTCTATGGCTACATGGATGCACCGGTCTTCTTCGGCGGTAACACCGATGCGAAAGGTATCTGGAACCACGGTTCTCCGCTGTTCATGGAAATTGAACCGCGCTTCTCTATCGACAAGCTGACCGGTGCAGACCTGAGCTTCGGTCCGTTCAAAGAGTGGTATTTCGCGAACAACTACATCTACGACATGGGCCGCAACGCATCTGGTCGTCAGAGCACCTGGTACATGGGTCTGGGCACGGACATCGACACCGGTCTGCCAATGAGCCTGTCCATGAACGTGTATGCTAAATACCAGTGGCAGAACTACCTGGCCGAGAACGAAAACGAGTGGGATGGCTACCGTTTCAAAGTTAAATACTTCGTCCCGATCACCCAGCTGTGGGGCGGTAACCTGAGCTATATCGGCTTTACGAACTTCGACTGGGGTTCAGAGTTGGGCGATAAGAGCCAGTATGCTGAGAATGGTATTAAACAACGTACCAATGATTCCATTGCCTCCAGCCACATTCTGGCACTGAACTACGATCACTGGCATTACTCTGTGGTTGCCCGTTACTGGCATAACGGTGGTCAGTGGAACGACGATGCCGACCTGGCATGGATGAAAGAGAACGTCCGCTCTACCGGTTGGGGTGGTTACCTGGTTGTAGGTTACAACTTCTAATTACAACCGCACGAACCGTAGGCCGGATAAGCAAAGCGTCATCCGGCAGCAAAAGCCAGCTAACTGCTGGCTTTTTGCTATTTGCAGGTCAATGCCCGTCCCTGATCCAGCAGCCACGGACGCAAATAGCCCACGGTGTTAGACATCGGCAGCACCTCTTCCGGCAGCCTGATGCCGATATGCTCCCCAATGTACTTACGGCGCGCCACCACCCGCTCCCAAAGCGAAGGATACTCACTCGCAAGCTTCTGACGCAGCGGCTCATCCGCCAGCGCCACCGTATCCTCAATGCTTGCCCCGGCATACCCCGCTCGGGAAGGAATAATATCGATCTGCAGCATCATCCCGCTTCGCAAGAGAGCGTCTGATTTCGGGCCAATCGGCGAGCAAAGCCACTCTTCATCCGCCACCAGATGCCCTGGATTCAGGTGCCAGTGATATTCCGCTTTTGGCAAAAACCGTTCGATCAGGTCATACATCTCCCCCCCGCGCATCCCGATATGCAGATGTTCAAGCCAGGCGACCACCGCACTAAAATAGGGTTTTGCCACCACGTCGAGATAGTCCGCTACCGCGGGCGCAAGCTCCGATGCATCCGCCACGACGTAAGCCGCCCGGCTGCTTAAACCGCCTTTGTAGCTGGTGGTGAGCGAGAATTTGTCCCCGCGTTGAATGACCTTGTCGCTGGGGTAGAGATTGGCGTGGGCGAAGCGATCGCCCGTCGCCGCGATCGTCACCACAGTGTTCGGCTGACCTTCTGCCGCCAGCAGAGAAGCGATCTCTTTTTCGGTTTTACCGGGTGCGATGGCGTTTAGCGCCGTGAGGATCGCCGTGGAAGCCAGGTTCGCGCCATATTCGTAGTGCGCGATTTCATTGGCAGAGTTGGTTGTGCGGGCTCCGCCGTCAGGGTCGATAAAAATGCCGGTAGCATTACGCAGTTGCAGCGTTCCCTCACCCGCCTGGCGAATCGCATCGACGATAAAGGCCGGTAAATCAAACATCTGGTTCACATCATCGCCCACGCCCGTAAACAGCTTCCAGCCCGCCAGCCCTAGCGTTTTACCCGCCGTCACGCCCGCTTCTGTCAGCAGTTCCGGCAGCGATTTTTGATTGTTCATCGGCTGATTAGGCAGTGAGAACCACGGCGCGTGGACAACCCGATTATCGAGTCGCGCGTGGGTCGCGAGCTTCAGGTTTTCATTCCCCAGCACCAGAACAGCTTCGCCCGTCGAATGCAGCACCAGCAGCGCTTCTTCAAAGCGGGGGATAAAACCCGTGAGATACTCAAAGTTGCCGCCGTGCTCTTTGTCAGCGTAGACAATCAGCGTATCAAGCCCAAGCTGGCGCATATTGCTCAGCACTTTTGCTTTACGTTGAAGCAGGGTTTCGTCACTCAGAATTACAGAAGGAACGCCGTGCCAGACGGCAGGCTGGGGAACAGAAGAGAGGGTGACCATCGGCAATACTCCATGTCGTTTGACGTCTACAAGGAGAGTAACCAAATTGGCTGGAGCTGTAATAAAAAAATCCCGGCCTTGCGACCGGGATTCCGTAATCAGAATGCTGTTGCCGTTACGGCAGGATGGACGGCTGATCCGCCCCTTCCTTTTCAACTTTCTGCTGCAGCAGGTGCTCACGCTTCATGCCCAGTTTCAACGCCAGCGCGGACGCGACGTAGATAGAGGACGCTGTACCGATGGACACACCGATCAGCATGGTCAGCGAGAAGCCTTCCAGAACCGGGCCGCCAAACAGGAACAGCATCAGGATAACCATTAAGGTTGTCCCGGAGGTGATCAACGTACGGTGCAACGTTTGGGTCAACGACACGTTAAAGATTTCGTACGGCGTACCGCGACGAATCTTACGGAAGTTTTCACGAATACGGTCAGAGACCACGATGCTGTCGTTCAGTGAGTAACCGATAACCGACATCAACGATGCCACGATAGTCAGGTCAACCTCAATGTGGAACAGCGACAGCACGCCCATCGTAATGACCACGTCGTGCGCCAGGGCGATAACTACACCCGCCGCCAGACGCCATTCGAAGCGGAAACCAACGTATACCAGGATTGAGATCAACGCCGCCAGCAGTGCCATCGCACCGTTTTGAGCCAGATCCGCACCTACGCTTGGGCCAACGAATTCAATACGCTTAACCGTCGCTTCCTGGCTGGTGGTGTCGTTAATGACCTTAACAACTTTGCTGCCCAGCTCCTGGCTGCCATTGGCATCGTGAACCGGAGGCATACGCACCATGATGTCGCGGCTGCTGCCGAAGTTCTGCAGCAGCGGCTCTTCGAAGCCCGCTTTCTGCAGGGATTCGCGCATATGGTCCATATCAATCGGTTTTTCCAGAGAGATTTCAATCACCGTACCACCGGTGAAATCCAGACCCCAGTTAAACCCACGGACACCGATAATGACAATCGACAGAATCAGGAGGAAACCTGAAATGCCGAAGGCCCAGTAGTCCCAGCGCATAAAGTCCCAGACTTTACGGCCGTGGTTCAATTGTTCAACAGTATATTCCTGTGCCACAACGCACTCCTCAGATAGACAGCTTTTTGACGCGCTTGCCGCCATACAGCAGGTTCACGATGGCACGGGTGCCGACAATAGCGGTAAACATCGACGTTGCCACACCGATACCGGTAGTGATAGCAAAGCCTTTGATCGCGCCGGTACCCACTGCGTACAGGATCAGAACCTTAATCAGTGTTGTTACGTTCGCATCGAAGATGGAGCTGAAAGCGCCTTTATAGCCTTCATCAATCGCCTGTTGTACGGAGCGACCGTTGCTCAGTTCTTCTTTGATACGTTCGTTTATCAATACGTTGGCGTCGACCGCCACCGCAAGGGTTAGAACGATACCCGCAATACCCGGCATAGTCAGCGTCGCCCCTGGCAGCAGAGACATAATCCCGATGATCAACACCAGGTTTGCCAGCAGCGCGGAGGTCGCAATCAGGCCAAACTTCTTATAGAAGAACAGCATGAAGATGATGGATACCGCCAGACCAGCCAGACACGCTTCCAGGCCCTGAGTGATGTTTTGCATACCCAGAGTAGGACCAATGGTGCGTTCTTCAACAATCTGAATTGGCGCAATCAGCGCACCGGCACGCAGCAGCAGAGAGAGCTGACGCGCTTCGTTCGGGTTGTTGATACCGGTAATACGGAAGCTGTTACCCAGGCGAGACTGGATGTTGGCGATGTTAATCACCTCTTCCTCTTTCACCAGAATCGCACGACCGTTGGCATCTTTTTTACCGCTGTCTTTGTACTCCACGAACAGGGTCGCCATCGGTTTACCGATGTTATCCTTCGTGAAGTTGGACATGATGTTACCACCTGCGCTATCAAGCGAGATGTTAACCTGCGGCTGATTGTATTCATCCTGGTTGGAAGTGGAGTCGGTGATATGGTCACCGGTCAGAATCACGCGTTTGTACAGCACAACTGGCTGGCCTTCACGGGTCTGTTTCACTTCGGAATCACCCGGTACACGCCCGGACGCCGCTGCGGATTGATCCACATTGGTGTTCACCAGACGGAATTCCAGCGTTGCCGTCGCACCCAAAATCTCTTTGGCACGCGCGGTATCCTGAATACCCGGCAGCTCAACCACGATACGGTCAGCACCCTGGCGCTGCACCAGTGGCTCAGCAACACCCAGTTGGTTCACACGGTTACGCAGGATGTTGATGTTCTGCTGAACCGCATATTCACGCGCTTCGCTCAGACGTTGATCGGTCATGACCGCACGCAGCTGATTGCTACCCTGGCGAGAAATCACCAGATCGCGGTGACGAGCAGTCAGATAATCCACTGCCTGATCGCGCGCCGTGGCGTCACGGAACGTAATGCTCAGACCGTAGTTATCTTCCTTACGCACGGTGGTGTAAGGAATGCTTTTTTCACGCAGATCGCTGCGCAGGCTATCAATGTTCTGTTCCTGCAGCTTGCCGAGCGCGGTATCCATATCCACTTCCATCAGGAAGTGAACGCCGCCACGCAGATCAAGACCGAGTTTCATCGGCTCTGCATTGATGGAGGCTAACCAACGCGGGGTTGCAGGAGCAAGGTTTAACGCCACGACATATTTGTCACCCAGCACGCCCATCAGCGCTTCACGTGCGCGGAGCTGCGTGTCGGTGGTGTCGAAGCGAGCAAGAATTGCGCCCTCTTCCAGTGCCACAGACTTAGCGGTAATTTTTTCTTCTTGTAACGTTTTCTGGACCTGGATCAGCGTTTGCTCACTGGCGGCGACACCGCGCGCGCCAGTGATTTGAACGGCCGGATCCTCACCATACAGGTTGGGAAGTGCGTACAGCAGGCCGACGATAATCACGACGACCAGCATGATGTACTTCCACAAAGGATAACGGTTTAACACGGCAGTTCCCTATGGGAAAAGTTAGATTACAGCGCCTTCATCGTGCCTTTCGGCAGTACGGCAGCAACGAAGTCACGTTTGATAACCACTTCAGTGGTATCGTTCAGCGCGATAGAGATGTAGCCGGTTTCAGCCACTTTCGTCACGCGACCCACCAGACCGCCACTCGTCAGCACTTCATCGCCTTTCGCGATGGAGCTCATCAGGTTTTTGTGTTCTTTGGTGCGTTTCTGCTGTGGACGCAGGATCATGAAATAGAAGATCAGACCAAACACCACCAGCATCAGAATCAGAGACATCGGGCTGCCCTGCGACGGTGCGCCAGTTGCTGCTACCGCATCAGAAATAAAAAAGCTCATTCAAATTCCCTCATTATTAAATTAGTCAACGTTCAAAGGTGGAACATCACGACCCTGACGTTGGTAAAAATCAGTCACGAAGCTCTCTAATTTACCCTCTTCGATAGCCTTACGTAAACCAGCCATTAAACGCTGATAATAACGAAGGTTATGAATGGTATTGAGACGCGCGCCTAAAATCTCATTGCAACGATCAAGATGATACAGATACGCGCGAGAATAATGACGACAGGTATAGCAATCACACTCGGCATCAAGCGTGCTGGTGTCATTTTTATGCTTCGCGTTACGGATTTTCACCACACCATCGGTCACAAACAGGTGGCCGTTACGCGCGTTGCGGGTCGGCATGACGCAGTCGAACATATCGATGCCACGACGCACGCCTTCTACCAGATCCTCTGGTTTACCCACACCCATCAGGTATCGTGGTTTATCCTCTGGGATTTGCGGGCAAACATGCTCCAGAATACGGTGCATGTCTTCCTTCGGCTCACCCACAGCCAAACCGCCGACAGCGTAGCCATCAAAACCTATCTCTACCAGACCTTTAACAGAGATATCACGTAAATCTTCGTAAACGCTGCCCTGAATAATACCGAACAGTGCATTTTTGTTTTCAAGGCCGTCAAAACGGTCGCGGCTACGTTTCGCCCAACGCAATGACATCTCCATCGAACGCTTCGCGTAATCCCAGTCCGCAGGATATGGCGTACATTCGTCGAAGATCATCACGATGTCTGAGCCGAGATCGTACTGAATTTCCATGGATTTTTCGGGATCGAGGAAGATCGGATCGCCGTTGATTGGGTTACGGAAGTGCACGCCCTGTTCGGTGATCTTACGAATATCACCGAGGCTGAACACCTGGAAACCGCCGGAATCGGTGAGGATCGGGCCTTTCCACTGCATGAAATCATGCAGATCGCCGTGCAGTTTCATCACTTCCTGGCCTGGGCGCAGCCACAGGTGGAAGGTGTTACCGAGGATAATCTGTGCGCCAGTGGCTTCAACTTCTTCCGGCGTCATCCCTTTTACGGTGCCGTAGGTGCCGACAGGCATAAATGCTGGCGTTTCAACGACGCCGCGATCAAACACCAGGCGGCCACGGCGAGCGCGTCCGTCGGTGGTATCGAGTTCAAATTTCATTTTTTCTCCCGCGTCAGAAAAACAGTCCGACGTGTAAACCAAGCGTAGCGGAAGTTATTCCCCAACGCGTTCCTGAATAGCGGACGGATTGTACGTGATAAACATCGCGTCACCGTAACTAAAAAAGCGATAATTTTGTTCTACCGCAGCCTTATAGGCATTCATAGTGTTCTGATAACCGGCAAATGCCGACACCAGCATAATCAAAGTCGATTCAGGCAGATGGAAGTTAGTCACCAGCGCATCAATCACTTTGTATTGATAACCTGGATAGATGAAGATCTGCGTATCACCGAAGAAGGGCTCGATCAGGTCAGTTTTTGCCGCCTGCGCTGCGCTCTCAAGCGATCGAACGGACGTGGTGCCGACGGCAATCACACGGCTGTTGCGCGCTTTCGCCGCCAGTACTGCGTCAACCACCTCTTGCGGCACTTCGGCATATTCGGAGTGCATGATGTGATCTTCGATAGAGTCTACGCGCACCGGCTGGAAGGTCCCCGCGCCGACGTGCAGCGTCACAAACGCCATCTCGATGCCTTTCTCACGCAGTTTTTCCAACAGCGGTTCGTCAAAGTGCAGACCGGCGGTCGGTGCCGCGACAGCGCCTGGTTTTTCGCTGTAGACCGTCTGATACAGCTCGCGGTCAGCATCTTCATCCGGGCGGTCGATATACGGCGGCAGCGGCATGTGGCCGATAGCATTCAGAATATCCAGCACCGGGCGTTCATCATTAAACTCGACTTCAAACAGCGCGCCGTGGCGGGCCGTCATCGTCGCGTTGATGCTTTCATCATCGCCCAGCAGCAGTTCCGCACCCGGCTTTGGCGCTTTGGAGGCGCGAATATGTGCCAAAATACGTTTGTCATCGAGCATGCGCTCAACCAGCACTTCAATCTTGCCGCCGCTGGCTTTACGGCCAAACAGGCGCGCCGGGATCACGCGGGTATTGTTAAAGACCAGCAGATCGCCAGGGTTGAGCTTGTCGAGCAAATCGGTGAAAGTACCGTGCGTCAGCGCGCCCGTTGGCCCGTCCAGTGACAGCAAGCGGCAACCACTGCGCTCCGGCTGCGGATAGTGGGCAATCAGGGATTCAGGTAATTCAAAGGAGAAATCGGCGACGCGCATGACTTATACTCGTGACTTAAAAACAGGCGGCTTAGTCTAGTGCTCACACCTCTTTGCTGCAACAACTAGCCGTATCCGGATACCAAAACGCATGAATTTTCTCGCTCACCTGCACCTCGCCCACCTCGCTGACAGCTCACTTTCCGGTAATTTGCTGGCCGATTTTGTTCGCGGCAACCCGGCAGACGACTATTCTGCCGAGGTGGTGGACGGTATTTTCATGCATCGTCGCATTGATGTATTGACCGATAACCTACCGGAAGTGAAAGAAGCCAAAGCGTGGTTTCGTCCCGAAACGCGGCGCGTCGCACCCATTACGCTGGATGTGATGTGGGATCACTTTCTGTCTCGCCATTGGGCGCAACTGTCGCCAGACATGCCACTACCTGAATTTGTCCGCTATGCCCATTCGCAGGTAGCGTTAATTTTGCCGGAGTCGCCGCCGCGCTTTGTGAATCTGAATGATTATCTGTGGTCTGAACGCTGGCTTGAGCGCTATCGCGATATGGAGTTTATCCAGCGGGTGCTGAACGGCATGGCCAGTCGTCGTCCGCGACTCGATGCCCTGCGCGACTCCTGGCAGGATCTGGATACCCATTATGATGCACTGGAAGCTCGCTTCTGGCAGTTCTATCCGCGTATGATGGCGCAGGCGAAAAACAAACAACTTTAATAGAAGTGTGATTGATAGGTAAAAACTGGCTGAACGATTGCCCGTGCCTCTTTGTCTTAACCCTGAACACTCTCTATACTGGCCCGCGTTGCGTTCCAAATAACCTCAGTAACTACAGGAGAATCACATGGTTCTGGTCACTCGTCCGGCTCCGGATTTTACAGCTGCTGCCGTTCTCGGTAACGGTGAAATCGTTGAGAACTTCAACTTCAAACAGCACACCAACGGTAAAGCTACCGTTCTGTTCTTCTGGCCAATGGACTTCACCTTCGTTTGCCCATCAGAACTGATCGCATTCGACAAACGTTACGAAGAATTCCAGAAACGTGGCGTTGAAGTTGTCGGTGTTTCCTTCGACTCCGAATTTGTACACAACGCATGGCGTAACACCCCTGTCGACAAAGGCGGCATCGGTGCAGTGAAATACGCAATGGTTGCGGACATCAAACGTGAAATCCAGCAGGCATACGGTATCGAACACCCAGACGCTGGCGTGGCACTGCGCGGCTCCTTCCTGATCGACGCGAACGGCATTGTGCGTCACCAGGTAGTAAACGATCTGCCACTGGGCCGTAACGTTGACGAAATGCTGCGCATGGTTGACGCGCTGCAATTCCACGAAGAGCACGGCGAAGTGTGCCCGGCTCAGTGGGAAAAAGGGAAAGAAGGCATGAACGCGTCTCCGGACGGCGTGGCTAAATACCTGTCTGAGAACGTATCCAGCCTGTAATCGGCAACGGATGATAAAAGGCTCGCAAATGCGAGCCTTTTTTGTTTCTCCCTCTCCCCGTGGGAGAGGGTTGGGGTGAGGGCACCAGGCCGCACCAATCCCGCCCTTGCGCCGGGTGGCGGCTTCGCCTTATCCGGCCTACAAAACCGTAAATTGTCACACTAAAACGCGAAACACGAACACCCCAGTACGCCCCAGAACGCCTGGTCGTCCGACACCGGAATGCCAGACTGGCGAGCAATGCCGTGCTGATGCCCATGCACACCGCAGCTACCGATGCACTGATGCATCTGCACTACAGCACCGACATTTGAGGCAACCGGCGGCGCAGAGCGATAATGCCCCGGCACCTTCACCACCGGTGACCACTCGGGCAGAACAGGGATCGGCGGCGGCGACAGCGGGCTAAACTGCCCGGCGGCGTACACCACTTTCCCGCCCACCACCGTCAACACCGACTCAATGCCTTTGATCTCCTCTTCCGCCACGCTGAAGTAATCTTTCGACAACACCACCAGATCCGCGAGCTGCCCTTCGACGATGCGTCCTTTCTTGCCCTGCTCGCTGGAGAACCACGCGCTGCCCGCCGTCCACAGTTCCAGTGCGATATCACGTGGCAGGCGGTTGCTGTCGTCATACATCGACAATCCGCCAACAGTGCGACCGGAAACCAGCCAGTACAGCGCGGTCCACGGATTGTAGCTCGCCACACGAGTGGCATCGGTGCCTAAACCTACCGGCACATCCAGCTCCAGCATTTTCGCCACCGGCGGCGTGTGTTTCACCGCCTCTTTACCGTAACGATCGACAAAATACTCACCCTGGAACGCCATGCGATGCTGCACCGCGATGCCACCACCCAGCGCTTTGACGCGTTCGATGTTGCGCTCAGTAATGGTTTCTGCGTGATCGAAGAACCAGTGCAGGCCGTTAAACGGAATATCGCGGTTCACTTTCTCGAACACGTCCAGCATACGGCTGATGGACTCGTCGTACGTCGCATGCAGACGGAACGGCCAGCGCTGCTCCACCAGATGACGCACCACGCGTTCCAGCTCGTCTTCCATCCCTTCCGGCAGATCCGGGCGCGGCTGGAGGAAGTCTTCAAAATCCGCCGCCGAGAAGACCAGCATTTCACCCGCCCCGTTGGCGCGATAGAAGTCAGTCCCCTGCCCCGGTTTGAGCATATCGGTCCAGCGCTCGAAATCTTCCAGCTCCTGCTTCGGACGCTGGGTAAAGAGGTTATAGGCGATGCGGATCGTCATCTGCTCTTTGGCATGCAGCTCTTCGATGATTTCGTAATCTTCCGGGTAATTCTGGAAACCGCCGCCCGCATCAATCGCACTGGTTAATCCTAAACGATTGAGTTCACGCATAAACTGGCGAGTCGAGTTTACCTGTTGTTCCAGCGGCAGTTTCGGCCCTTTCGCCAGCGTCGAATAGAGGATCATCGCGTTCGGTTTGGCGATCAGCATCCCGGTCGGGTTGCCGTTGTTGTCCCGCACGATCTCACCGCCCGGCGGGTTCGGCGTCTCTTTGGTGTAGCCGACGGCTTTCAGCGCCGCGCGGTTGAGCAGCGCGCGATCGTAGAGATGCAGCACAAACACCGGCGTGTCTGGCGCGGCGTCGTTCAGCTCCTGAATCGTAGGCATCCGCCGTTCGGCAAACTGAAATTCACTCCAGCCGCCGACCACGCGTACCCACTGCGGTGTCGGGGTGCGATCGGCCTGCTCTTTGAGCATCCGCAGGGCATCGGCAAGGGATGGCACGCCTTCCCAGCGTAGTTCGAGGTTGTAATTCAGCCCACCACGAATCAGGTGCAGGTGCGAATCGTTGAGTCCAGGAATCACCGTGCTCCCTTTCAGATCGACAATTTGCGTGCCTTCAGTGGCATAACTCATCACCCGATCGTGATTGCCGGTGGCGAGGATCTTGCCGTTGGCAATAGCCACCGCTTCGGCAAGCGGATTTTCACGATCCAGGGTGTGGATCTGACCTTTGGTTAAGATCAGTGTGGCAGTTTGAGACATAACGTACTCCTTTGAGCCGGTCAGGCTTTTTTCAGCCACCCGGCGAACAGGCGGGTCACGATGGGCATCCACAGCCAGACCACCAGCGCGACCACACAAGCATCGTTAATCAAATGCAGGAAAAGAGACCCTTTCAGGCCTGGAAGTAACGCCCCGGTGAGTTGCGGCACCACAAGCGTGCTGGGGAAAATAACCATCAGCGTGACCAGAAACTGTTTCCACTGCTTGGGTTTACGCACGTGCGTTTCCGGCGGCGTAAACCAGAACGCGGCCTCGGTGCGCACTTCCGTTTTATCCCCTTCGGCTAGCAGCGGTTCAATTTCCTTCACCAGTACCGAACGCGTGTCGGACTGCGTCCAGGCGTATAAATGCTCGATGGTGTCGAAGCGAATGATGACCGTCCACAGATTCTGTCCTTCTGTCGGGCGAATGACATTCGCGCCAAGATGTCCGGGGAATTCCGCGGCAACGGGCATGATTTTGCCGAGCCACTGTTCGTAGCGCGCCGCCTGTCCTGCCAGCAAGGTATGGGTGATCACCAGCGTCACATGTGAATTTTGCGCCATGAGGATGTCCAGGTCTGATGAAAATGGCGGGTCAAATCGACCCGCCGGGAGGGTTAGGCTTTACGCTCAGGCGCGCCGTGAACCAGGGTATAGGCATAATCGACGCCCATCCCGTAAGCGCCGCTGTGCTCACGCACCAGATCCATCACCGCGTCGTAAGTCTCTTTGCGAGACCAGTCGCGCTGGTACTCCAGCAGCACCTGCTGCCAGGTCACCGGAACCGCACCAGCCTGCACCATGCGGTCGATGGAGCGTTCGTGGGCATCCACAGAAGTGCCGCCGGAGGTGTCGGTCACCACGTAGACTTCGAACCCTTCGTCCAGCGCCATCAGCGCCGGGAAGGTCAGGCACACTTCGGTCCACAGGGCCGAGATGATGAGTTTTTTGCGGCCCGTTGCTTTAACCGCCGCAACAAACGCATCATCTTCCCAGGAGTTCATCGAGGTGCGTTCAATCGGCTTCACATCCGGGTGAACCGCCAGTAATTCCGGCCAGATATAACCGCTAAAACTTTTTGTTTCGACCGAGGTATAGATAACCGGCACATCAAATATTTTGCCCGCTTTCGCCAACGCAACCGTATTATTCTTAAGGAGTTGGCGGTCAATATTCGCCACGCCAAAAGACATTTGCGGCTGGTGGTCTATAAAAATAAGCGTCGAGTTTGATGGGTCAATCAGTTCGCGGATAGACATAAATGTACCTTTTAATCAAGATGTTAAAAGAAAACTAAATGTATGCTATATGAGGTCGGGCCCTGACTGATAAAGCAAATTGAGTATAGCGAGTATTGATTGACGGGATATTAAAGATATTTGTCCGCTCTGTTTAATTAAACAGAACAACATGCGGGAATATTCTGCAACGAGCGGCAAATGCCCGTTGCAGAAAAGCGTTAATTACCGAACCAGATAGAGGCGGAAATCGCAGGTAGCGACAGCACGCCTTCCTGTATATCGCCTTTACCCTCTTTCAACTGCCAGGTCTGGAGATTGAGCAGTGGGGAATCATCGAGCACCACTTCACAGGCTTCGCCACGGTTGATCGCCACCAGCACGCGCTGCTGGTTATAGACGCGGGCAAACACCACCACATGATTGTGCGCATAGACCACCTGACAACCACCGTAGCGCAGCGCCTGATTATGCTTACGCAATTTCGCCAGACGTTGATACAGCGCCAGCAGGTTTTTGTCCTGCTTCTCGCTCTCCCACGGGAAAGTCTTGCGGCAGAACGGATCGTTGTTGCCGTCCAGCCCCACTTCGTCGCCGTAATAAATGCACGGCACGCCCGGCCAGGTAAAGAGCCAGGTGACGGCCAGCGGCAAGCGCGCCACGTCTTTGCCCAACAGGGATTTAAAGCGCGCGGTATCGTGGCTGTCGAGCTGGTTAAACATCCGCAGCTGCTGCTGATGCGACAGGCTGGCGCGATAGTTGTCCATCCACGCCATGCAGGTTTCCGCATCGATGTGCTGCGGATCGTAAGAGATATCGGTATTGGCGAGGAAGCCCCACACTGGGAAGGTAAACCCGCGATAGTTCATCGAGGCATCTTCTGCATCGGCCTGAAGCCATTGACGCGCATCGCCAAAATGCTCGCCGAACACAAAGGCGTCGGGCTTTGCAGCTTTTGCTGCCTGAGTGATGCCAGTCACGTGCTGAAGATTGTTTCGCGCGCCACCCGCTTCACCGAGCATATGCACCACGTCGAGCCGCCAGCCGTCCATGTTCCACGGCGCTTTCAGCCAGTGGCGAACGATGCTGTCTTCCCCGCCGTAAATCTCCTCCACCAGAGTCGGCGACTGAAAGTCGAGTTTCGGCAGGCTGGGATAACCCAACCAGTCGAGCGCCCGGCCCTCTTCGTTAAAACTGTACCAGTCGCGCTGGGCGGATTCCGGGTTGTGACAGGCCCCACCAGTGGCGCGGTTATGACGATCAAACCAGGCGTGAGAATCCCCGCTGTGGTTAAACACGCCGTCGAGGATCAGGCGCATCCCCTCGCGGCGGGTGTTTTCCCGCAGACGCAGCAAGGCCTCATCGCCGCCAAACTGCCCGTCGACATGGCGATAATCTTCGGTATCGTATTTGTGTACGCTCGGGGCCTTAAACACCGGATTCAGGTACAGCGCCGTCACACCCAGCTTTTTCAGGTACGGCAGTTTTTCGCTGATCCCATCGAGATCGCCGCCGTAAAACGTCGAGCCGCCCGCCTGCGCCGTCAGCGGTTCGTCCCAGGTTTTACGGATAATGTCGTGGCCTGCCGCATGGTGGTAATAAACCTGATCCTGCTGCGTCGTGCGCTGCTGGCTTCGGGCAAAGCGATCGGGGAAGATCTGATAGAAGACCTGATCGTTGACCCACTGCGGGCCGTGGTCCGGATAATCGACGGCAAACTGCTCGAGCCGCGCAGGAGGAAAACGGCTAAAGCCCTGCGGGGTAAACCACAGCTGGCGGTTATTCCACAGCAGCTTAAAGCTGTAACGTCGACGCGCCTGCCCCTGAGACAGATCGATAGTCGCCCGCCAGGCGGTGACGCCAGGCTGCGGCTGACTGCGCAGTTTGTGCATCGTCAGCGCCGTCTCTTCGTTATCGACTTCGGCGCGCAGCATGACGCGCTCCGGCTGATTTTCTCCTGTCAGCCAGAGCGTAATCACTAAATTATCTTTGTTTTGCTTAACAAATGGGGCAACCGGAAGGTGCCAGGCGTTCAACATCACGAATCCCCTTTGATGAAATTGAGGCCACCTTGCCACAGCGTAGTGGAGGATAACTCATCATGAAAAGGTTTATTGGGGGATGAGGTGGAGGGAGGAGGGATCGGTGCAGCCCGATGCCCTCACCCTGACCCTCTCCCTGTACGGTCCGGGGACATCATGAACACTTGTTCGGGGACATGGTAGACACTTACAACTAAGGCATACGAACCCGTTTTTGGAGTCGCTTATGCCCTGGGATGCGAGAGATACCATGTCATTACGTACCGAGTTTGTTCTGTTCGCCTCGCAAGACGGGGCGAACATCCGTTCTCTTTGCCGTCACTACGGCATTTCGCCCGCTAC